>QNFJ01000065.1 GCA_003646305.1 Gammaproteobacteria bacterium
ATTTAATACAACGGCTTTATGAATCAATTGCTGGAAAAATCATACCCTTTCGACCGGGAAGACGGGAACCTAGAGCAGTCAAGCGACGACCTAAACCCTATCAATTATAGAGATAAAACACAGAAGCAAATACACTGCCCAGAAGGCTTAACTTAGTGCCATTCGTGACGGTACCCTTTATGTGGTGTTGAATAATCAAAGGGTAGCGTCCCCTTTGATGCCTCCCCTTTGATGCCCAGAAGCACAGTAGCTTTCATGAGATTTTTGTGCGCAATTGGTATTGCCCCAAGATCAAGCTTAGGTTTTATAAGATATTGTGTTGTGAGTTAAATGATGAGCTTATCTATCGCTTGGCGAAACTTTTGCGCCCCAGCTTTTAGCCCTTTAGGATAACGGTCAACCCAGCTTGCGACGATCAACATGAAGTCATCATTGCCTATTGTTTGACGGTAATCAGGTAAACCACTCGGTGATTTGCCACCCTGTAAAATTGGCATCATCGGTGCGTCACTTGACCCAATTTCACGGCCTGACAGTAAAACAGACTGCACCTCCTCTAGATTTTGTTGTGGCTGCCCACTATTTCCAGGCGTAACCCACCAGTCTGCACCCAGGCTGCGAAACCAGCTGGCAAGAACTGATTCATTAATTCCCCAAAAATGGTTGCGAAACGATAAGTCTCCTCCGCTATTATGGGCCAGAATTGGTAAAACACGGCGATATGCAAGCTGCGATAATATTCCTATGCCCTGAATAAATGGTGCAACCAAAACTCCATCCACACCATGATTCAAGCATATTTCCCAGCGTTCTTCGAGTTCATCTGGCTCACAGATCAAATTAGCCAGGTACGCTTTCTTCTCTCCACTCTTTTTTATAGCCTTATCGCGTGCTTCGATCATAGCCATAACATGCGTCTCATAAACGCTATTGTCAGGAAAAACTTGTAATTCATCATCTTTGACCAGATGAAATCCGCCGCACAGTACATCATGATTTAAGCGAGCCATAGTTGCCAGATCAAGACCAACAGCAGGACGCATTGAACGGCAGAGTAGAGGACCTTTCGGGATGTTGAGGAGTTCACGCAAGCCAGAAACACCAAAACCTGGGCCGGGCCAAATACCGTCATGGAGAGGGGCAGATACAAGAGAAAAACTGGTTAAAAATCCAAGCCGAGGCAATTCGCCCACAAGCACATTCATTAGTTGGCCTGATTTCCCAGCTAATAAGCGGTAAGGAATAGCCAGCTCGATGAGGTAAAGGGATGAAGTAACCCCTTCTGGTGCTCCATAAACTTCCGTTGCCAGTTGATAGGGGACTACTGAAGTCACTGCAGGCTCTGGTAATTTTTTATATGAGCGAACCCGAATTGTCCAGGGCGCCAGAGATTGTGGCTCGACATATCCATTAATCTGTGTGGTTGCCGCACTTTGTTCCATCGCCATGCCGAGTGCTGTTTCATTCGGAGGCAATGTAGAACTAACCTGATAACGAGCGATAAGGTAATCATTAACTTTACATTGCTCATCCCATTCAAAAACTGCGGGCATCTGTGACAGATCAAGTACACCTGAACTCATAATAAACTTCCCAAAGATTGCGCCAATAACCAGTCGGCTGGCGTCGTGAGTTTAATGTTTGTTTTCTCGCCCGGAACAGATTTTACTTTATAGCCAGCTTGAAGAACCAGTTGAATGGTTGACTGAGCCACCCAGTTACCGGCTTCTGCAGCTGATATTGATTGTTCCAGAATATGATGAGAAAATCCCTGTGGCGCCTGAAAGATTCCAACTTCACCTGCAGGAAATTGGCTGGTTACCAAGCCTTTATTGATAATTGCTACCGGTACTTCAGGCGCTAGAAATGCACCAGCTGCACCGGTCACCTTTGTCGCATCTGCAACGGAACGTAATAATGAGGTTGAGACGAAAGGCCGCGCGGCATCCTGAATCATTAACCAAGGTGACTTGCAAGCCTGTGCCAGAATTTTCACTGTCTGTTGTCGTGTGGCACCTCCCTCAACGATTAGGCATTCTGGGCAAAGTGTGGCCAACCTCTCTGAGCAACCAGCGGGAGCGGCAATTATTACACTATTCGTTATGGACTTGGCCTTAGCAACCAAACAGCTGAGCAGAGATTTCTCTCCCAATTTCAACCAGGCCTTGGGGCCGAGACCGAGTCTATCGCCAGAGCCAGCAGCAGGAATAACGATGGTAAAATCAGGGTGAGTAATCATTATATATTTTTATATTTGGCTTGCCTGATTTTAGTGATGTCCATGCAAGTTGCCTATCGTGTCAATACGATTTTTTTAGAAGAAAAGTGTGGTCAGGTCTTTATTCTTGCATGCCATGCATGAGTTATCCTGCTCACTATCAAATAGGCCACTCGCTACCGATGGACTATAATCCCTGATGTTAATCAATACAAGCTACAACCCTAAACCCTTTCATTACGCTGCTCCCAATATTGGGGTGACTATTCGGTGTGTTACATCAAAATTTATGCCGCTGCTCAACACGATGGGCGGCAACCGGCGATGTTGAAACGGCCGTCACCTCTACGGAGTGCATCGAAGGGAGATTACCGATTGTGTGGCCTCTTTAATATCTTTGATAGAGAGTGGTTTATCATTGGCAGCACGGTGCTTAGAAACCTCTAAATCAATATAGCTGAGTACCAGAACGCCTATTTCTGCTGACCCTCACGCCAAAGGTAACCTTACCAAAGGTTGTTGAACATAAGCCTGAATCGGTTAGCGTAAAGGCGTTTCGTGAAAAAACAGGCATGAAGCAACAAAAATTTTGTGCCGCATTTGGTATTTCAATTTGTACATTACAGCATTGGGAGCAGGGGCTTCGCTCTCCAAATGGCCCAGCAAGGGTTTTACTTAAAGCTGAAGAGCAGGCTAGAAAAGGTAAGGGGGCTGTAGGGTTATATTTGCTCTGCTACCTGATTGATGGCTTGTAACAGAGCTGTAACATGGCTGTCTTAAAATGGCAGAATGAATTCAGAATCTCAAAAAGTACTGCTCGCTGTAGATGACCCTGTAATGGTGCGTCGGCGTGATCGACGTATGCTTAAAGACCGGATTGTACGTCGCATGATGGGTGTTGGTGGGGTCGGTGTTGTTGTTGCCATCATGCTGATCTTCTTCTACCTGGTTTATGAGGTCTATCCGCTGCTCCACTCTGCGGAGATAGGGAAATCTTCAGAATACAGTTTGTCAGTGGCGCCGACAGATAAGGCGCTGGATTATTTGATCGATGAGCAGGTTGAGCTGGCTTTTCGTTACGGTGATTCAGGTGAGTTGACGGCGTTTAATGTGAAAACTGGGGAGGTCACCAATCGTTTCGAATTGCCTGTCCCTGAAGGGGTTACGGTTAGCAGTTATACCAATAGTGGTGTCGAGGGAGCACTTGCGGCTGTCGGACTGAGTAATGGCTCGGTGATTGTTTTTCAGCCTGAATTTAAAGTGAGTTTTCCAAATGATGTTCGGAAAATTACCGCAGCACTCAGCTATCCATTGGGTGAGTCGCCAATTTTTATTTCAGATGATCACTCTGCACTGAAAAAACTGGCGTTCCAGAGTAATGAAGATGGGACGACACTGGTTGGCTGGCAGGGCGGGGCGACGCTCTCTATTTTACGCCTGGAAATTGAAGAATCATTCCTTGATGACGAGGTGACACTTGAGCGCTATGAGGCGACGGTTAATCAGCAGCTCGGCGAGATTGATTATCTGCTGCTCGATGAACAGCAGCGAATCCTCTATATCGCAAACCTGGTTGGAGAACTTCATGAGTACGCCGTCTCTGACCTCGATATGCTTGATCAGCCTCAGAAAATCCAACTAACAGCCGAGGGGGAGCAGCTTACGAGCCTCAGATTTTTGACTGGTTATATCTCTCTGCTTGTGGGGAAAAGCAGTGGTGAGGTGAGCCAGTGGTTTCATGTGCGAGATGAACAAGGCGTGCCTAAGTTAAGAGCAATCCGCTCTTTTATGAATCAAAATGGTGCAGTGACTGCAATCGCCGCTGAGCATTTCCGAAAAGGCTTTGTAACCCTGGGTGAAAACGGGATGTTGGGGCTTTTCCATACGACTGCCCAGCAGAAGCTGTTAACAGAGAAGGTTAGCGGAAAATCATTAACACATCTGATTTTTGCGCCGCGGGCTAATGCGCTGTTATTAGCGGCGGCGGGAGGCAAGCTACAGCTTTGGATGGTTGAAAATGAACACCCGGAAATCTCATGGAGCTCGCTGTGGGATGAGGTATGGTATGAGAGCTATGACAAGCCAGAATACCTTTGGCAGTCATCTTCCTCTTCTGATGATTTCGAGCCTAAATTCAGCTTAACACCGCTGGCTTTTGGAACGTTGAAAGCGGCTTTTTATGCGATGATGGTGGCGATTCCGATCGCTATTTTTGGGGCGATTTATACCGCTTACTTTATGGCACCTCGCCTGCGGCAGGTTGTTAAACCAACGATTGAAATTATGGAGGCATTGCCGACCGTTATTCTCGGCTTTTTGGCTGGGCTTTGGTTGGCACCTGCTCTCGAAGATAACTTGGTGGGGGTCTTTAGTCTCCTGATTATTTTACCGGTGGGTATCCTGTTCTTTTCCTGGTTTTGGCAGCGCCTGCCCAGAAAAGTGCAGGATCTTGTGGCAGAAGGATGGCAGCCGCTTTTGATCTTCCCCGTTGTGATGTTTCTAGGCTGGCTCTCTTTCGCTTTGAGCCAACCGGTGGAAGCAATTTTCTTTGGGGGTGATATTCGTAACTGGTTAACGAATGATATGGGGATTCCTTTTGATCAACGAAACTCAATAGTTGTGGGTGTGGCGATGGGGTTTGCTGTGATTCCGACAATCTTTTCAATGACAGAGGATGCGGTTTTCAGTGTTCCCAAGCACCTCACTTTTGGCTCGCTAGCACTGGGTGCAACGCCATGGCAAACCATGACCAAAGTGGTGATTTTAACGGCTAGCCCCGGTATCTTCTCCGCGGTGATGATCGGCTTCGGTCGAGCAGTTGGGGAGACCATGATCGTTTTGATGGCAACGGGAAATACGCCCATCATGGATTTTAGTATCTTTCAGGGAATGCGGACGTTGGCCGCCAACATTGCGGTTGAAATGCCAGAGGCCGAAGTGGCCAGTACCCATTTTCGAATCCTCTTTCTGGCGGCACTCGTTCTATTTGGCTTCACCTTCATTTTCAATACAGCTGCCGAAGTGATCAGGCAGCGGCTACGCGATAAATACAGCTCACTATGAAACAGAATACAGTCACCTGGTTTAAAAGTGGCGCACCGTGGGTTTGGGGTAGCGCGGCAACGGTCTCAATTAGTCTGCTAATGGTTGTTAGCCTGTTAGTGATGTTGGCCATGCGTGGTTTCGGCCATTTTTGGCCCAGCGAAGTGATCGAGATTGAACAACCTGCGGGCAACACTTTTGGTGAGCGCAAGCAGCGAGAAGAGGTTCCGGCGCAACGGCTCCGTGATATGGGTATGGAGTTGCCGGAATCCGTAGAATTTGTGGCGAGACGGTTAATGAAGACGGGCAACCGTGATGTGACCGGGCAGGATTTCTACTGGCTACTCGAAAAGAAGATAGAAAATGCGAAGGCGCCAGCAGAAGTTGTGGTGCTGGAGCGGCGTGAGTGGGGTAATTTTTATGGCCGTCTCCTGTCGGTAAAAGAGGCTGGAGAGCTTGTCGTCAGTGGCGATGACACCTATGCAGAATTGCAGAAAAGGTTGGCGCGTAGTGATGAGCTGTTCGGCCAGATTGAAGAGATTGAAAAGCATAAAATCGGTGCAATTAACTACAGCATGGAAAGGCTACGGTTAAAAAGGCGTGCGCTTGAATTGAAAGGAGCTTTGGATAAGGCGGCCGAAGAAAAGATTCGTACCAAAAGGGATTCACTGCAAAAAGAGTACGAAAGCTACCAATCAGAGCTGCAGGCGCTTTACCGGGCAATCGAGCGTGATAGTTTGGTGATTGAAACGGCAGATGGGCAACCGTTCGAGCAGCCGCTCAGGAAAATTGTCAGAGCCTATCAGCCTAACAAAATGTCTTTGATCGGTAAGCTGGGCTTTTACTTTGAGAAGCTTTGGGAATTCGTCAGCGATGACCCACGTGAGGCCAACACAGAAGGGGGGATTTTTCCTGCCATCTTTGGCACCATTATGATGGTTTTCCTGATGTCTATCCTGGTAACCCCACTAGGGGTGATTGCCGCAATTTATCTACGTGAATACGCCAGGCAGGGATTTCTAACGCGGGTGATTCGAATTGCCGTGAATAACCTCGCTGGTGTTCCATCGATTGTCTATGGTATTTTTGGTCTCGGATTTTTTGTCTACTTTCTAGGCGGAACAATCGACCAGATCTTTTATCCAGCGGCCTTGCCTGCACCCACTTTTGGAACGCCCGGTTTGATGTGGGCAGCATTAACATTGGCGATTTTAACGATGCCGGTGGTGATCGTCTCGACAGAAGAGGGGCTTTCCCGTGTTCCTAAGGCGATTCGCGAGGGGAGTCTTGCGCTCGGTGCGACTAAAGCTGAGACGTTATGGCGGACGGTCATTCCCATGGCAAGTCCTTCTATTATGACGGGAATGATTCTGGCGATCGCTCGAGCAGCAGGAGAAGTTGCGCCATTGATGCTGGTCGGGGTGGTGAAATTGGCTCCAACATTGCCACTGGATGGAAATTATCCTTTTCTACATCTGGATCGTAAATTTATGCATCTAGGTTTTCATATCTACGATGTTGGCTTTCAGAGTCCGAATGTAGAGGCCGCCAGGCCACTTGTTTATGCAACGGCACTGCTATTGGTTGTGGTGATTGTTGTGTTGAACCTGGCAGCCATTTCAATTCGCAATAGACTCCGCGAAAAATACAAAGCACTTGAGAATTAAGAGAAGGCTTCATGGAAAACAGTCAGAATAAAACACACTCGATTGATCTATCTAACCTAAACAAGGCAGAAGGCGCTGCGGATAAAAAGGCAAAGAAAACCTGCTTTACTGTATCAGATCTGAATCTTTTTTACGGTGAAAAGCAGGCGTTACAGACGATTAATATAGAAATTCCAGAAAAGAGCGTGACTGCCTTCATCGGTCCAAGTGGTTGTGGTAAATCAACACTACTGCGCTGCTTTAATCGCATGAATGATCTGGTCGATAGTGCCCGTATTGAAGGTCAAATCCTTCTTGATGGTGAAGATATTTATGCTAAACAGATGAATGTGGCAGACCTTCGTCGTCGAGTCGGAATGGTGTTTCAAAAACCCAACCCTTTCCCGAAATCAATTTATGAGAATGTTGCCTACGGCTTAAGAATTCAGGGGGTTAATGGTCGCCACGTCCTTGATGAAGTGGTCGAAAAGTCACTCAAAGGGGCGGCATTATGGAATGAGGTTAAGGATCGACTTCAGGATAGTGCGTTAGGTTTATCGGGTGGACAGCAGCAGCGTCTGGTAATTGCGAGAGCCATTGCTATTCAACCAGAGGTGATTTTGCTCGATGAGCCGGCTTCGGCATTGGATCCAATCTCTACATTAAAGATTGAAGAGCTAATTAATGACCTGAAAGATGACTACACGATCTTAATTGTGACCCATAATATGCAGCAAGCAGCGCGCGTGTCAGATCATACTGCTTTCATGTATATGGGTGATTTAATTGAGTTTGGGGCAACCAATCAGCTGTTTACAAACCCCAGCAAAAAGAAAACAGAAGATTATATTACGGGTCGTTACGGTTGATTGGAACTGACCCTGATTGCAAGAAAGGATGAGAAATGGATAAAGAGAATCAAAGCAGACATATATCTAAACAGTTTGATAACGAGCTGGAAGAGATTCGTAACCGCGTTTTAGCGATGGGTGGGTTGGTGGAGCAACAGCTCGCTAAAGCAGTTGCTGCGCTGGTGGAGCCTGATATCGAAATGGCTGAAGAGGTGATTCGAGATGATTATAAAGTCAATGCGATGGAAGTGGCGCTTGATGAAGAGTGCACCTCCGTTTTAGCCCGTCGGCAACCGGCCGCAAGAGATTTACGCTTAGTGATCTCGGTGATTAAGACCATTACTGATCTTGAGCGCATTGGCGATGAGGCAAAGCGCATTGCTCGCCAGGCGATTGACCTAGCCTCACTGCCTACAAAGAAAAACCAGTTTGTTGATCTTGAGCGGTTAGGTCAGCATGTTTGTACTATGTTACGTGATGCGCTAGATGCCTTTGCCCGATTAGATGTGGAACAGGCACTTGATGTGGCCATTGAAGATCAAAAAGTAGATCAGGAATATGAGAGTTTGATGCGTCAACAAATGACCTATCTAATTGAAGATCCCAGAACCATTCCGGCAACTCTGGATATTATGTGGTCAGCCCGTGCGCTTGAAAGGGTGGGCGATCGTTCATGCAATATCTGTGAATATGTGATTTATCAGGTTAAAGGCAAAGATATCCGCCATATCAGCCTTGATCAGGTTGAAAAGGATTTTGGTCGCAAGTAGTCACTATTTAAGCGTAGCCCTCTTTAATTCAGGGCAAATTTCTATGAATTGCCCGCTGGAAGGCTGTAAAATTCCGCGTATAAATTTTCTTTTTGTTGGGGCTTAGACTCATGGCTAATAAAAACTATTTTTCGAGAATGTTTGGCAGCTCGCCAGACAAGTCTCTTCAGAAGCATATGCAGAAGGTACACGAATGTGCCGAGCATCTGGTTGATCTATTTGAAAGCATGAAAGCGAATGATGCTGAAGCGGTTAAAAAGGCGCAGCAGACGATTGCACTTCTGGAAGATGAGGCTGATACGCTCAAAGTTGCGATGCGGATGCATTTGCCACAAGGGCTTTTATTGCCGGTTAACCGAAGTGATTTACTTGACGTTTTACGCCAGCAGGACGCTATCGCCAATAAAGCCAAAGATATTGCAGGTTTGGTTGAAGGGCGGGGTATGCGCTTTCCTGAAAATATGGCCGGTGATGTTGTTGAATTCGCTACGCGCTGTGTTGATGCGGTCGAGCAGGCACGTAAAATTGTTAATGAACTGGATGAGCTGATCGAGACTGGGTTTAAAGGAATAGAAGTCTCTAAAGTTGAAAAAATGTTGGTTGAACTGGATGAAATCGAGTCAGACACCGACAGCATTCAAGTCGTTATTCGCGCAAAATTATTTGAGATAGAAAAGGATTTGCCCCCCATCGATGTGATGTTTATGTATAAACTCATCGAATGGATTGGAGATATTGCTGACCATGCAGAAACGGTCGGTAGTCGTCTTCAGCTTATGCTGGCTAAATAGGGGCGCATCATGGAATATGGAATGGTTTTTCTGGTGCTGGCGATCCTGTTTGGCTTTTTTATGGCTTGGGGTGTGGGTGCTAATGATGTTGCTAATGCGATGGCAACATCAGTGGGTTCAAAGGCGTTAACGATTAAGCAGGCGATTATTGTCGCCGCTATTTTTGAATTTGCTGGTGCAGTTTTAGCCGGCGGCCAAGTGACGAAAACGATTCGGAAAGGGATTATTGATGTCAGTTCGATTGTCGACACCCCAGAACTGCTGGTTTATGGGATGTTGGCCTCTTTGCTTTCAGCCGGAATCTGGCTGTTGGTTGCCTCATCAAAAGGCTGGCCCGTTTCGACAACACACACCATTATCGGTGCGGTAGTTGGTTTTGCTGTTGTGGGAATTGGTGCAGATGCGGTGCAGTGGGGGAAGGTCGGCTCTATCGTAATGAGCTGGGTGGTTTCACCTGTACTGGCAGGCTCTATCGCCTTTATGCTTTTTCGGAGTGTGCAGTATTTAATTTTGAATCAAGAACACCCACTTGAAAATGCAAAGAAATATGTCCCTTTCTATATTTTTCTAGTGGGTTTTATTATTTCCTTGGTCACCATGGTTAAGGGGCTCAAGCACGTTGGTTTAGAGATCAGCACGGCTCAATGCTACCTTCTTGCCGTTATTTTAGGCCTCGTTGTGATGGCGATCGGTACGGGGATGATCAAGCGGCTAAAATTTGATCCAGAGGCCGATAAAGATTTCCATTTTGCCAATGTAGAAAAGATTTTTGCTGTTTTGATGATGGTAACCGCCTGTGCGATGGCCTTTGCGCATGGTTCTAACGATGTTGCGAATGCGATTGGCCCCTTGGCAGC
>QNFJ01000066.1 GCA_003646305.1 Gammaproteobacteria bacterium
ACCTGATGATCAAGCGGCAGTGGTCGATGTGGCTAAAGTGATGTACCGCCTTTATGGTGATATTTTTCGAGGTTTACCGCTTGAACTGTTAAATGGAGAGGTTTAATGCTGCTGGATAAAAAAGTCGTTATCGTTACGGGGGCGAGTGGGGGTATTGGTCGAGAAATTGTTATTCAATTGGCTAAGCGGGGTGCGCGCATTGCGTTAGCAGGTCGTAACGCTGAAAAACTATCTCAGCTACAGTCGGAGTTTGATGGGTTCGGCAACAAAACAGTGATTATCACAGGAGATCTAACGCAAGCGGCGGATCGCCACAAGCTTATTGAGGAGACAGAAGCGGCATTGGGTGCGGTTGATCTGCTGATTAATAATGCGGGAGGGCAAGAGATGGCACTTTTTCAAGACATGTCAGAAGCCTCAATTGACCAGCTATTTCAAACCAATCTTGTTGCCCCTATTCAGCTCACTCGGCTCGTTATCCCTAATATGATCGAGAGAGGGTGTGGTCGTGTTGTTAATGTCGGCTCAGCATTCGGCTCATTAGGATTTGCTGGATATAGTACCTATAGTGCCAGTAAATTTGGCTTGAGAGGCTTCTCCGAGGCGTTACGAAGAGAGCTTGTTGGCAGTGGTGTGGGCATCACCTATGTCGCGCCACGTGGTACCAAAACAGCCCTGAATTCGGATGCGCTCTATAACGTTTCTAAGAAACTGGGCTTTAAATTTGATGAGCCAGAGACGGTTGCCGAACAGATTATCAATGCGATTGAAGCCGAAAGGAATGAGCTATTTATCGGTTTTCCAGAAAAGTTCTTTGCACGACTCAATGGACTCTTTCCCGCGTTGGTCGATTCGGGTACAGAGAAGCAATCAAGGTTAATTAAAGACTTTCTAACAAAACAATAATTGAAAGGAATAAGAAAATGAATAAATGGGTTAAACAGTTAGGCTTATTAGTGCTACTAAGTATCTCTTTTTCAGTGACAGCTGAGGAAAGTGTTGAAGAAGGCGTCAGATCAATCCAGAAAGAATGGGCTGAGATAAAATACCGAGCTGAAGAGAGTGAAAAGGGAGAAAAGCTCAAGACACTCGCTGTAAAAGCTGAAAAATTGAGTCAGCGCTTCCCAAAAAATGCAGAACCCCTCATTTGGCAGGCTATTTCATTGGGAACTTATGCCGGTGCCGTTGGGGGACTTGAATCACTTTTTGAGTCATTGCCTGCGGTTAAAAAGGCGAAAGTGGCGCTTGATAAAGCGGTTGAGCTTAACCCACAAGCTCTTAATGGTGCGGGGCTAACAACATTGGGAAGTTTTTACTACCAAGTCCCTGGCTGGCCAATTGCCTATGGCGATAAAGACAAAGCACGTGAACTGTTAGAAAAGGGGCTCTCTGCAAACCCAACGGGCGTTGATGCCAACTATTTCTATGGAGATTTTTTGTTTGTAGAGGGAGAATATAAACAAGCGGCTAAAGTATTGAAGAAAGCGCTGGCGGCTCCGGCCCGTCTTGGGCGCGCTTTAGCGGATGAGGGGCGTAAAGAAGAGGCACGCCAGAAGCTAAAAGAGGTTGAGGCCAAGTTATAACCATTTAATTTCAGAGGTGTTGTTATGAATGACAAGACAAAGTTGACGGTATACCCCGTTTGGGATCGTGCTGTTCGGATTTTTCACTGGGTTAATGTGTTGTGTGTGCTGGGATTGATTGGTATCGGTACGGTTATTCTCAACGCGAAGCTGCTGGGCGTGAGTGACGATGGTAAAATTTTACTAAAGACGGTGCATGTTTATGTGGGTTATTTGTTTGTGTTGAACTTAACATGGCGAATTATCTGGGGCTTTATGGGTAGCCGTTATGCACGTTGGGGCTCTGCCTTGCCTTTTGGTGCTGAATATAAAAGACAACGGACAGCGATGGCAGAAGGCCAGAAAGCAGGAAAGCCAGTTGGCTTCTTAGGACACAATCCTATTGGACGCTTGATGGTTGCAATGTTATTTCTGCTGTTAACAACTCAAGCCATAACAGGTCTCATGCTAGCCGGAACAGATGTTTATATGCCCCCTTTGGGTAACAGCATGAAAGAGTGGGTAGCGGTTGATCAAGCGGCAGTGGCAGAGATCAAGCCTTACTCAAAAGTGGGGGTTGATGCAGCAGCTTATAAAGAGATGCGAGCACTGCGTAAACCTTTTATTACGGTGCACTATTATTCTTTTTATGCGCTGCTGGCAATGGTGTTATTACATATTATCGCGGTTGTAATCGCTGAGGTGAGAGAGCGTAATGGTTTAATTTCGGCAATGTTTAGCGGTAAAAAAGTCTTTTTGGAGAAGCCTTTTGATGTAGATTAGCGCCCTTAATAACGGTTGATGAGGGTAGTGAAATAGTGTCTTTAGAGCAGGTAAGTCCCGTAGGGCTCTATATTCATATCCCTTGGTGTATTCGTAAATGTCCTTATTGTGACTTTAACTCGCATGAATTGAAGGGGAATATCCAAGAAAAAGAGTATGTAGCGGCTCTACTTAGGGATTTGGATTTTGATTTGAAAGTGGCAGGTGCGGTTCAAATTGAAACGATTTTCCTAGGTGGTGGCACGCCAAGTCTGTTCTCCCCAGAGGCGATTGCTGAGCTATTAGCGGGTGTTCGAGCGCGTGTTGCCTGCAAGCCCGGTTTAGAAGTGAGCATGGAGGCAAACCCCGGAACGGTCGAAAGTGGTCGTTTTAAGGGTTTTCGCCAGGCGGGAATCAACCGCCTTTCAATGGGCATTCAGAGTTTTGATGATGAGATGCTAAAGCGGCTAGGGCGAATTCACTCAGGACAAGAGGCGATTAATGCGATTGAAATTGCACAGGCGGCTGGCTTCGATAATCTAAATCTCGACCTGATGTTTGGCCTGCCAAATCAGACCGCTGAAAAGGCGCTGGCGGATCTGAATCAGGCACTTGCCTTTGACCCTCTTCATCTTTCGCATTATCAGCTGACTATCGAGCCGAATACTTTTTTTTACAAGCAGCCACCCAAACTCCCAGAAGATGATGATTGTTGGGAAATTCAGCAGGGCTGTAAGCAGCTATTGGAAACAAAAGGCTATGAACAATATGAAATATCGGCTTGGTCGCGACCCCATCACCGTTGCCAACATAATCTAAACTACTGGCGTTTTGGGGATTACTTGGGAATTGGCGCGGGGGCGCATGGGAAAATTCATTCGATGGGTGGAGAAGAAATTACCCGAATTTGGAAAGTTAAGAATCCGAGAGATTACCTGCAGTCTGCAGGCGGTGCAGCGGTTTTAGGTGGACGAAATCATTTGAGCAGGCAGGATTTGCCGTTGGAATTTATTATGAATAGCCTGCGTTTAAAAGAAGGCTTTAAACCGTCCCTGTTTGAGTCTCAGACAGGACTTGCTTGGAGTCACATTTCTGACGATATTTTGCGGCTTAAAGGAGAGGGGCTGCTTGTAATCGATTCGCAAGGGGTGCGTTGTAGTGATAAAGGTTGGAGCTTTCTCGATGAGCTGTTACAGCGCTTTGTTCCCTCTTAAAAGTGAGCGCAGCAGCACCCAGTTTCCCTCCAAATATGCTATCATTCTTCGCCAAAATAACCCCCTTTTAGGAGCCAATATGCAAGATTATCAAAGAGAGTTTATCCAATTTTCTATTGAAAATAACGTTCTTCGTTTTGGTGAGTTTAAGTTGAAGTCGGGTCGTTTAAGTCCCTATTTTTTCAATACAGGTGAATTTAGCAGTGGTGCTGGACTGGCGCGGCTTGGGCAGTTCTATGCGCGAGCGATTGCAGACCAAGAGATGATGCCAGACGTTTTGTATGGCCCGGCCTACAAAGGGATTCCACTTGTTTGTGCCGTTGCAATTGCCTTTGCCGAGAAAGATCAAATTGATCTGCCTTTTGTTTTTAATCGCAAAGAGGCAAAGGACCATGGTGAGGGAGGCGTTTTAGTGGGCTCCGGTTTGAAAGGTGATGTTTTGATATTGGATGATGTGATTACCGCCGGCACCTCGGTAAGAGAATCAGTGAAACTGATTGAGCAGGAAGGGGCAAAGCCTGCAGGTGTGATGATTGCACTTGATCGTCAGGAAAAAGGGTTGGACGAGCGCTATGCAATTGCGGAACTGTCGCAGAATTACGGGCTAAAGATCGCCTCAATTATTGGATTAACGCATATTATTGAGTATCTGGCTGAGCAGGGAAATAAGGTGAGTGAACTGGCTAATATTGAGGCCTATCAGAAGAAATATGGTGTATAGATACCTCCCTTATTGACTCGGATTGAGGTGTCGGTTTATTTTACAAAGTTGAAAGGGTAATTTGAATGGGTGCCCCAATACTTTGATTTATAGATAGATTATTTTGCTGGAATGAATATTGCTGCTTTTGACATGTGGTTGCGACAAAAGGTCATGGATTATCTTTTGGTTTTGTATTTCAAATAATCTAGGGTCTTTGAAAGAAGCAGCGGAGTTGCGGTATGGGCAAACTGCCCGAAGAAATAAATAAAATCCTGTTAATTCTTGACTCTCTAAACGAGTCATCTGCCGAACAAATTTTTTTCGACCACATTCGCCATGTCCTGAAGGAACAGGCAGAACAGGGATTGAAAAAAGAGGAAGCTTTATCTCTTATTGTTCGCCAATTGCTCAAAGAGCTTATCCCGTCGGCAGGGGCAAGCGATGCCGTTGCAACTAAGCAATTAACAGTTCTGAATACGTTGTTGGAGCCACCTTGCTCTCCCTCTGATCTGGAGTCGGTGAGAAAAGGAATATCAGTTCTTCGGGAATTGAGTCAACTTGATACACTTCGCGATACCCCAGAAGAAATATCTCCTTCTTTGGGTAGAACGGGAGCTAACCTAACCGATGTGGGTGAAAATTATGGATTGGAGCAAAAACTGAGCTCTACTTATCGAGAATATTTAAGTAACAGCGGTGAGGAAATCCATAAAATACAGCTTCACTTAGCTAAGAAGATTGCCTCTTTGTCAGGCAGTAGCCAAAGTTTCGGTGAGTTGCTGGAAAAGGTGACGGGGGCGCTGAGAAATAGCGTTAATGCAGAGACGGTTGATCAGGCACGTCATTCGCTGATTGAGCAAGCCGGGATTTTGTCAGAAGGCCACCAGCAACTGCAAAGCCAGTTAGAGCGAACTCGTGAATATCTGAAATTTCTAGAGGATAATAGTCAACAGCTGAAAAGTGAGCTGAAGCGAGTTAAATTGCTGAGTCTGACAGATGAGTTGACAGGCTTGCCGAACCGGCGTGCATTTCTGCGGCGTTTGGAGGATGAGGTCGGACGTGTTCGTCGTTACAACGTCCCGCTTTCATTAGCCATAATTGACCTTGATCACTTCAAATTGATTAATGATGAATATGGACATGGCGCGGGCGATGAGGCACTCAGGAATTTTTCATCAAAGGTCCTTTCTGCTTTTCGTCATCTTGACCTGGTTGCACGTTACGGTGGAGAAGAATTTATCGTTTTGATGCCGAACACGGATCAGGCTGGTGCCGCCAGAGCGCTGGAAAAGATTTATAGAAAGTGCAAGGAATCGACGTTTCAACGAAATGGAGAAAAGGCAAGCTTGCCCACTTTCTCTGTTGGTGTGGCCCTGTATAAACCGGGCGAAACGGCAACTAATTTTATCGAAAGGGCTGACAAGGCACTTTATAGTGCAAAAAACCTTGGACGAAATCGATATGAATTTGACGATATTACTCATCCGGGCAGTACAGATGACTGGGCTGATACAAATGGTATATAAAGTGACTGGTTCAGCTAAATAAGTATTGAAGGTTGGTTTGATATAGCTGCTTGCTTATCTGGAGTGTTAAAAACAGTCTTTCATTCACGTGGCGTTAACAACAGTGAGCGGTTCGGCATTCTTTTTTGCCAGCTTCTGGATGACGGCCTCAAGAGAACCATTGGCCTGGCGGATCTCCCTTTTTATAGTTTTTCGATAGTTCGTAACGACACTAATGCCTTCAATCGAGACATCAAGTATTTTCCATTGGCCATTTTTTTCATACATTTTATAGTCGACAGAAACGGCAGGCGCACCGTTTGAGCGGAGGATTTGTGTCTTGACTCGGACATATTTTTTATTCTTGCTTTCTCTGAGTGGCAAAAAGCGGATAGACCACTCGTCAAAACTGTTAAAGGCTTTTGCGTAAGTCCGGATCAACTTCTCTTTAAACTCATGCTTAAAGCGGGTTTTCTGGTCTTCTGTTGCAGAGCGCCAGTGCTTACGGCCTACAATAGATGAGGAGATGCGATGGAAGTCCATGTTCGGCTCGATAAATTCCATGACGATCTCTCGAACGCGGTTAATATCCTGTAATTCTTCAGTCTCATCTTTAAGTAGAGCCTGAAGTTTATCGGAGGTTTCCTTGATGACTAGTTGTGGTGCTTTTAGTTCAACTTGAGCGGCAAGTGATGTTGAGAATAGAGCGATAAAACCCGTAAGGATAATAGAAATGAGGGTTTTATTATTAAGGTTAAACTGCATGTTCTTCTCCATAAGCGACACAGGGATAATAGCAGGGGCTTATCCGGTCGCATCAATGTGATAACCGTCATACTTCAAACTCTGAGCAATAAAGTTACCCGTTAGGCCTTTTGTCTCCGTTATAGTTCAGTGCGATTTTTCCTGAATGTTACAATGCAATTCATTATAAATAAAGAGGAAGCAGGTATGCCCAGGAATGAGTTCTCATCGGCAAACTGGCCATTGGTGCGGCCACGAAGAATGCGTAAAGCGCTTTTTAGCCGCCGTTTAATGCGAGAGTCTCTGCTTTCTGTTGACGACTTGATTTTTCCTGTTTTTGTAATTGAAGGTGAAGCCATTCGAGAGACAATCAGTTCAATGCCAGGTGTAGAGAGGTTGAGTATTGATCTTCTTGTTGAAGAGGCAAAGGTGATTGAGGCGCTCGGAATTCCGGCAATGGCGCTTTTTCCGGTGATATCAACTGCGCTAAAAACGGATGATGCAAGAGAGGCCTATAACCCCCAGGGCTTGGCACAAAGAGCTGTCCGAGCTATTAAGTCGGCGTGCCCCGAGTTAGGTGTGATAACCGATGTGGCGCTTGATCCATTTACTTCTCACGGGCAGGATGGGCTGATTGATGAGAGCGGTTATGTGCTCAATGATGAGACCATCGACGTGCTGGTTAAACAGGCACTTTCCCACGCTGAGGCGGGCGTTGATATTGTTGCCCCATCAGATATGATGGATGGGCGGATCGGTGAGATTCGTAAAGCGCTGGAGACAGCTGATTACGTTAATACCAAGATTCTTGCCTACTCGGCCAAATATGCCTCCAGCTTTTATGGTCCCTTTAGAGATGCGGTTGGCTCTGCGAGTAATCTTGCCGGTGGTAACAAAAATAGTTATCAGATGGATCCAGGTAACGGTGATGAAGCACTTCGCGAAGTCGGGTTAGACCTTCAGGAAGGGGCTGATATGGTGATGATCAAGCCAGGAATGCCCTATCTGGATATTATCCGAAGAATAAAAACAGAATTTGGTGTGCCGACTTTTGCTTATCAGGTGAGTGGTGAGTACGCGATGCTTAAAGCGGCATCAGAAAATGGCTGGCTAGATGAGCGTAAAGTAGTCCTTGAGTCTCTGCTCTGTTTTAAGCGAGCGGGTGCTGATGCCATCTTGACCTATTACGCAAAGGCCGTGGCTCAGTGGTTAAAAGAGGGTCAATAATGATGGATCATTATGCTGTATTTGGGAAGCCGATTGGCCACAGTAAATCACCCATGATTCACCGGCTCTTTGCGGAGCAAACCGGGCAATCACTCGAGTATGGTAAACAGGAAGTTTCAGCGGATGCATTTGACGGTGCAGTAACGCAGTTTTTCTCAACAGGCGGTAAAGGGTTGAACTGTACCGTACCACTCAAAGAGCTTGCCTGGGAAAGGGCAGAGAAAAGAAGCGAACGGGCTGAACTGAGCAAAGCGGTCAATACGCTGATGTTGCTGGGTGATGGGACTCTTTACGGTGATAACACCGATGGAGCCGGTCTGGTCAGAGATTTAACCGTGAATAACGGGATAATCCTGAAGGGTCGAAAAATACTGCTGCTCGGTGCAGGAGGGGCTGGTAGAGGTGTTCTTGGGCCATTGCTTGACCAGTCGCCAGATTCAATTCTGGTGGCCAATAGAACGGTGGAGAGGGCTGCCAAGCTGGTCGCCGGTTTTCAGCACAAAGGGAATGTAAGCAGCTGCGGTTTTGATGAGCTATCGGGTAAACAGTTCGATCTAATTTTAAATGCGACCGCTGCGAGCCTGACGGGTGATCTGCCCCCCTTGCCTGATAACCTTTTAAAGCCGGCTGGTTGTTGCTACGACCTGGCCTATGGATCTGAAAAAACCGCCTTTGTCCGTTGGGGGGAAGCACAAGGAGCAAAACTAAGTCTTGATGGTGTGGGGATGCTGGCAGAACAGGCCGCGGAAGCCTTTGAGTTATGGCGAGGTGTTAAACCAGAAACAGCACAGGTTATTAAGCAGCTCGAGGCAGCAAGGGGTTAGCCTCCAAAAGAGACCTGTTTATCAATTGCTTCGAAACGTAGTTCACTGGAAGGATAATCTTCGCGGATTTCTGGTAGTTCATAGCAGAAGTTAACCGATTCTCCTGCAGATAGTGGCTTAAGCAGGGCATATTCTGGTGAGTAGCGACGGTTCATGCGGTTCAAATCGCTATGGTAGCCGCTACGATAAACCGCGAGATTCCATTTCAGCATTGTGAGAGTTGCATCTGAAGCGTTTGTTACTTTGACAAAAACAGGCTCAGTTGGCGGGCAAAGCGATGGGTCGAGGTGAGCTTCAATATCAACTTTGCTTTGTCGTGACTCATCGATGTTCTCGTCCACTATTAAATAAAGACCAATAGAGATAATCACCAGGGTCAGTGCTGCGAGAATGGTAAATGCCTTCTTCGGAAATAGAAGTAGAAGAACAGCTGCGACAAAAAGTGGAATCCAGGCCATCTAGTTTTCTTGATCGAGTAAAAAACGATTTTTAAGTTTAACGTAGTTTTCCTCAGAATAGCCAAGAAACTCGAATTCTTTCTCTTTCAGCGGGCGAATTTTTTTTACCGGAGAACCGACATAAAGGTGGCCACTTTCCAGTCGCTTGCCTGGCGGGACCAGGCTTCCCGCGCCGATCATCACTTTATCTTCAAGGATTGCGCCATCGAGAACAATTGAACCGATCCCGATCAGGCAATGATTGCCAATTGTGCAGCCGTGTAATGTGACGCTATGGCCAACAGTCACCCCTTTGCCGATAATTAATGGAAACCCGCCCTCGTTGAATCGACTGTCATGTGTAACGTGTAGAACGCTGCCATCCTGAATATTGGTTCCTGCACCAATCTCGATGCGGTGAATATCACCTCGAATGACCGCTGCAGGCCAGACAGAAGCATCTTTCCCAAGCGAGACGTTGCCGATAACAACGGCACTTTTGGCGACATAACCACCTGCTTCGATTTGTGGGGTGAGATTCTCAAATTTTTCGACAGTCATCGCTATACTCTTTAAGAAATTGTTTATATGCCCTAAAGGCATAAGTTTTACGGAAACGGGAGAAAAAGCACTTCCGTTTAATTCAGTTATATCTGGAAGGGGTGTTTTGTATGGAGATTAGTACAGTGGTTATTCTAGGGATTATTGCCATCGTTGTCATTTATGCCATTCTTATTTATAACGGACTGGTTGCTCTAAAGCACAATGTCTCGAAAGCCTGGTCGAATATTGATGTTCTGCTAAAGCAGCGTCATGATGAGCTACCAAAGCTGGTTGAGGCCTGTAAGCAGTACATGAAACATGAAGCCGGGACACTCGAACGAGTGATGGAAGCGCGTTCTGGTGTTTCAAAAGCGAGAGAGGCAAAGGATGTTCAGGCGCTAGGGCAGGCCGAAACGGCATTGCGGCAAGGCTTAATGAACCTCTTTGCAGTAGCAGAAGCTTACCCCGACTTAAAAGCAAATGAGTCTTTCCAGCATCTTCAGGCACGCATCTCGGGTCTTGAAAACAGCATCGCTGATCGCCGTGAATTTTATAATGAAAGCGTCAATAACAATAATGTCAGAATTGAACAATTTCCGGACC
>QNFJ01000067.1 GCA_003646305.1 Gammaproteobacteria bacterium
GCAACTTTGAAGCCGTGGCGGAAGAGAGTGCGACAGAGTCCGGTTACCAGTGCGCTTTTGCCTGCATCGGAAGTGGTTCCCTGAATCATCAAAAGTGGACTACGGTTCAAAATGGTATTTTCTCGGAGGTATCCGCTTTAGAAAAGCCCCAATAATATCAATGTTTTTGGGGCTGAATGGCCGCTGGATTATAGCATTGAGTTGAGTACGAAAAAGTATTCTATTCGCGAATAATCGTTGTTCTTCTGAATTCATCATCGGGGAAAACACGACCAGAAAGTAGTGTTTTGAAGATATGGTCAAAAACTAATCCCGGTTTGCCAGCGATGTGCCCAGAGCGAAAATAGCTATGTCCTTTTAGATCGTATGCGTTGTTTACATCATCACAATCGACCGAAAAGACATTCTTTGGAACCAGCGCCATATCTTCGGGGCCGGTATGTCCCAGGCGTCGTGAGGCAATTTTATTTTTCAGATTGGAAATTTTGCTGGCACGTAGTGCTAAATCGTCAGAAGCGTGATAAACCACCACATTTCGAGAGGCGTGGCAGATTAATTCACCTTGTTCTCCTTTCTCAAGCGACTCGTTAACGATGTCTGAAGCCACTAGAAAGGATGAACGGAAGATGAGTGGCACACCATTGGCCAGGTCATAACGGTTCCAGGCTGCCATGGTTTGCCGGAAGACCCGGTTTCCCATTGAGTGGGCGAGAATATTAATCCGTTTTAGGCAGGGGTCGGCCTCGGGGTTGTGCTTTTCGGAATTGCGCCAGGCGATAAACTTCTCCAGTACGCGGGCAAATGAGTAGGCACTTTGGTCTGCTGCTTTCTGGTCATCCCAGTAATCTTTGACGACACCTAGATCGTTATCACAGGGCCAGATAATGGGTATGACAAGGATCTCGTCCTTTTTTGCGTTATCGCAAAGCTGCTGGAACTCTTGAGCGCCCTCAAAAACTGCTTCGGGGAGGTTCGAAAAGCCGTGGATATAAATTAATAGCTGACGGCAAGTCGTTTCTTTCAGTCTTTTTAAGAGCTCAAGGCTGCCAATTTCTGTGTAGTGATCCTGGGCGTCTCGCTCACAAAAGAAGACTGAATTTGAGGCGGCGTTATTATTTAGGTCGAAATCAAAATGGCGACCTGTTCGGCTGCGGATGCTCTGTTTTGGAAAACGGTTGGTGATAAATAACACTATTGCACTCCCTGAATAGATAGTTTGAAAGAGCAACTCTACTCCATTCTGGATCTGGGTGTATAGTTGAGAAAAGTGGCTTCTCTAGGAGGAAAAAGTTGATTGTCCGTGATGTTGTTTCACACGCTATGAGAGCAGTGATCTCTCAACCACTTCGAGCTGGGCTAATTCTTCTGGCGATGGCGATTGGTGTCGCGGGTGTGATGATATTGACTGCCTTGGGTGATAGTGCGCGTCGTTACGTTGTAGGTGAATTTAGTTCACTTGGAACGAACATCCTGATTGTCTTTCCTGGGCGTACAGAAACGGTTGGTGGTTCTCCTCCACTTTTTGGTGAGATACCCAGGGACCTGACACTGGACGATGCATCAGCATTGTTGAGAAGCCCGCATATCGATAAAGTTGCGCCGATTGCTATAGGGGCAGCACCGGTTTCTCACGGTGGTTTGGAAAGAGATGTCAATATTCTCGGAACAACAGCGGATTTTAAAGAGGTTCGTCATATCGTAATTGGGAAGGGTCGTTTCCTTCCGCAGATGGATGCCGATGAGTCAATGCCTGTCTGTGTTATTGGTCAGAAAATTCGTGATGAACTTTTTGGGAAAATGAATGCGCTGGGGCAATGGCTTAGAATAGGCGATAGCCGATTCAGAGTGATCGGGATTCTTGGTTCAAAAGGGCAATCTATTGGTGTCGATATGGATGAGCTAGTGATTATCCCGGTGGCGTCGGCACAGAGAGTATTCGACACAGCATCGCTCTTTCGAATCCTGGCACAAGCTAAAAGTCCCGAAAGTGTTGCGAAGGGGGGTGATGCAATTCGCAGCATCATACGATCGAGACATGAAGGTGAAGATGATGTGACGGTGATCACACAGGACAGTGTTGTTGCGACATTCGATAAGATTCTTAATGCACTGACGCTGACCGTTGCGGGTATTGCGGCCATTAGCCTGGCTGTGGCGGGCATATTGATCATGAATGTAATGCTGGTAAGCGTGGCGCAACGAAAGGCGGAGATAGGATTATTTAAGGCGGTTGGCGCAACGTCGCAGCAAGTTAAGAAATTATTTATGACCGAGGCGCTGATCCTTTCCTTGATGGGCGCACTTTCCGGGCTACTGATTGGTTGGTTGGCGATCGCATTTTTGCAGCGTCTTTATCCCGCATTTCCAATCTCGGCACCGGCCTGGGCGGTCGTGTCTGCAGTTGCTGTTGCAGTGATGACGGGGCTGTTTTTCGGTATTTTGCCCGCATCGCGAGCAGCAAAACTTAATCCGGTTGAGGCTTTGTCGAGGCGTTAATATGCGGAGCGATGATCTAACCAAGCTCTCCTTTCAGGCAATGCTGGCGCATAAAGTTCGGTCGCTGTTAACCGCTCTGGGAATTATGGTTGGAATGGCAGCAATTGTGCTTTTGACTTCCATTGGTGAGGGAATACACCAGTTTGTACTGGCAGAATTTACCCAGTTTGGAACTAATTTGATCGCCGTTGTGCCGGGAAAAACCTCAACATTTGGTATGTCTGGGGCAGCAATCAGTAATGTTCGGCCATTGGCTATTGAGGATAGTGATGCATTGCTAAAAGCTGAAGGGGTGGTTGCAGCTGTCCCGGTTGTTCAGGGTAATGCGAGTGTTGAGTTTGGTAGTAAAGCTCGACGTGTAAATGTACTAGGCATAAATCACGCGGTTCCGGTTGTCTGGAAAATGACCGTGGGGTCCGGTCGGTTTCTGCCAGCAGATGATCAGCGTGCAGCAAGGCCTTTTGCTGTTTTGGGCAGCAAACTTCGTGACGAGTTGTTTGCGGGGGAAAATCCATTAGGACAAAGAATACGTGTTGGAGGTGATCGTTATCGAGTAATTGGTGTAATGGAAGAAAAAGGACAGATGCTCGGCTTTGATCTCGATGATGCCGTTTATATTCCCGCCGGTCGCGCGTTGGAGTTATTTAACAGGGAGAGTTTGATGGAAATTGACCTGTTATACGAAGCGGAGGTAGATAGTGATCGTGTGGCCAAGGCGGTGAAGCGGTTGTTAATTTCACGGCATGGCCATGAAGACTTTACCTTGATTACGCAGGAACAGATGCTTGAGGTTTTGGGTTCAATCTTGAGTGTGTTGACACTGGCCGTAGGTGCGTTAGGTGGTGTTTCATTGTTAGTTGGTGCGATTGGAATTTTAACGATTATGACGATAGCAGTATCGGAACGGGTTTCTGAAATTGGCTTGTTGCGGGCAATCGGGGCAGAGCAGAATCAGATACTTAAGCTTTTTTTGGGTGAGGCAGTTGTATTGAGTACAGCTGGTGGGGTGTTAGGCGTTTTGGCAGGGCTCTCGTTGATTGAGTTGTTGAAATGGGTTGTACCGGATTTGCCCGTTGAGATTGCATGGCATTATCTTCTTTTCGGACTGTTCCTTTCGGTACTGATTGGCCTTTTGGCAGGCGTGATTCCGGCAATAAGGGCAGCACGGCTAAGGCCTCTGGAGGCTCTGCGGGCGGAATGAAAGTGTTCGGCCCAGCCCTTCTTTTGAGAGCAAGGCCGAATTCTAAGGCCCCTTAACTAAGGTGTTAGGGTCTGCCCAGAAGAAGCGGGGAGTCTTGGTAGCGTCTGCTGTGGAAATTCTCCGGTTAGTGCATTCAAAAAGGCAACAATGTCAGCCACTTCATCATTGCTTAATGTTTTGTTGAGCTGAACCTTTGCCATGACCCTGACGGCTTCATCAAGGGTTTTGACCGAACCGTTATGAAAATAGGGCGCTGTGAGTGCAATATTACGCAAAACGGGGATTTTGTATTTATGGTCGTCGGCACTGTTCTGTGTCACTTCTCCACGACCTTTATCTTTTAGAAGATCATATTGCGCAACATAAGGGCTGTCGGTGAAAGTGGGGAAGTTGACATAAAAACCACTGCCTGCTGGCATGGTGGGGCCATTAAAGGCAGCACCACTATGGCAGCTGGTACAACCGGTTTGAGAAAAGCTGTTCATGCCGCGGATTTGTTGGTTATTCATGGCCGCTTTCTCACCTTTAACGTAACGATCGTATGGGCTATTAGGGGTAATTAATGTTCTTTCATACGCGGCAATGGCTTTAGTGGCATTCTCTTTTGAGATGATCGCTTTTTCACCAAATGCAGATTTAAATGCAATCGCATAGCCGGGGATTGTTTCGAGTCGAGCGACAACGTCATCCCAGTTTTTCATGCCCATTTCGACGCCCGCAGTAACAGGGCCTGCGGCTTGTGCTTCTAAGCTATCAGCACGGCCATCCCAAAACTGTACCGAGTTGAATGCCGAGTTCCAGACGGTTGGCGCACTGCGTCCACCTAACTGCCCATGAACGCCCATTGAGAGTGCGCGATTGTCTTCACCGCCAAGCATGACGTTATGGCAAGAATTACAGGAAACGGTGCCGGTTGAAGAGAGGCGTGGATCAAAATAGAGTATCTTCCCAAGCTCAACTTTTTCAGCCGTTGTTGGGTTATTGGCTGGAGCAGGTGCTGTTTCTGGGAGAGCTTGCCAGCCGGCAGCGATAGAAGCAGAGCTAATAGTCGCTAGGGCAAGTAATGAAATGGCGGGGGTAAATTTGAGCATCGACTATTCTCCATCTATTTTAGTTGTGTCCAGATTATAAAGCGTATCTCCCTTTAATGCTTTGAACTTTTATTCTGATGAAAGTCGCTAGTGTAGAGAGCCGCCTGCGCTCGACTGTGAACATTGAGTTTGTTCGGCACCGCTGCAACATGTGTTTTTGCTGTGGATTCAGTAATCTTGAGGTGCTCTGCAATCTGTTTATTAGATTAGACTCGGCTCTTGATAGGCATTAGAGGACGGCCAGTTGACGATTAGTGAGGGAGGAGAGGAATTCCTCTGACACCTGTTTCTGTCCGGTTGTGCTGTTATTTAGGGGGGCGGTTGTTGGTGCGGATAGGCCTCATTTTTGGGTGATACCGAAGTGCTTCAAGGTTTTAACGCTAAGTTCGCCGGAGAAGAGCGAATCAATGATTGCTGGCGTGAGGGTTATTTCGATACCTAAACAGCCGTTATTCTGAAAATAATTTCAGTGTAAGATAAAAGAAGGGAGGGTGATTCTTCCTTTTTTTATGCCGGGTTAATAAGGAGTTAAATGTTGTTATGAGTTTACGATTTCGGCTTAACCTGATTATTACTGTTATCTGTTTGATTGCATTGCTTCTGGGAAGCGCGATTACCATTATCAATGCTCGTCAGTCTGTTTTTGAAGAGATATCTTCCTCTTTGGCGTTGGCACAGCAGTTGATTGGCCAGGAGGGGGTGAGCAGCGTGCATTCAGATTTGGACAAGGTTCGGCATTTGCGTGTCGCGGTTATTGATGGACAGCAACAATATCAGTTACCACTGAGAGTGGGGCTTGAGGGAGAAGTGCCAGAGCTGTTTGTGCAGTTTGTTCGCCCAAGTAGTGAGCAATTAAGCCTTTGGTTTGAGGCTGAAGAGAATGACCAGTCCATCAGATTGGTGGCTGATCCCGCTGATGAAATTCGAGAAGCCTGGCGTGAAGCTTTAGTCTTTATCAGTTTGTTATTGCTCTTAACTCTTTTAATCTCAGTTTGTGTCTTTGTGGTTATTGGGCGCGCGCTACGGCCAGTTGATAAGATTTTGTCGGCTTTTATCGAGATTGAAAAGGGCGATTACCAGAAGCGGCTGGAGAGTTTTAACCTGCCCGAGTTTGCCAGAATTGCGGAAGGTTTTAATCAGATGAGTCGAATGTTGGCGCACTCCGAGGGCGAGAATCGCCGATTGAACAAAAAGGTGTTAGAAGCGAGTGAAAATGAGCGGCGTTACCTCGCACGTGAATTGCATGATGAGATGGGCCAGTCCCTAACGGCCATCAAGGCACTTTCGGCCTCTGTTAAACAAAGTGCAGCGGTCGATGAGGTGTCTTTAAATAAAATATCTGCCATTTGTGATCATCTTTTTGAAGTGGTGAGA
Source organism: Gammaproteobacteria bacterium (assembly GCA_003646305.1). Classification (GTDB taxonomy): domain Bacteria; phylum Pseudomonadota; class Gammaproteobacteria; order Methylococcales; family UBA2780; genus UBA2780. The sequence goes on from QNFJ01000067.1 coordinate 6,163, forward strand.
AATAGGATGCGGCAGTTGACACCGCCTCTGTTGACAGAGTTTGGGCTGCACGAAGCACTTAAAGAGCTGGTTGAGCAGTGGCAGGGAGAAAGCAAGGTGGTGTTGGAAATATCACCATCGGTTGACCTTCTTTTAGAAAAAGAGGCCATTCATATTTATCGGGTTATTCAGGAGTCGCTGACAAATATTCTTAAACATAGCCGAGCCGGTGAGGTAAGAATTTCACTTAAAAAAGTGGAGGATGATAAGGCTGTTTTTGTTGTCCTTTCCATTGAGGATGATGGCGTTGGATTCAATCCAAAACAGCTTGAGTGGGGGAGTGGGTTAGCAGGTATTAAAGAGCGGGCTGAAAGTTTAGGGGGCACTTTATCGATTGATTCTACTTTAGGTGAGGGGATGCGGCTCTCAGTCTCTTTGCCGATTGGGGGCGGAAGTGAATAAAATTTCGTTACTGTTGGTGGATGATCATGCGGTTGTGCGGGCAGGTTATCGTCAGTTGATCTCCGCATCGGAGCGAATTCACGTTGTTGGAGAGAGCGAGACGGCTGAAAAAGCCTGCCAAAGCTACCTGGAATTAAAGCCGGATGTCATTGTGATGGATTTGAGTTTGCCTGGTATGAGTGGATTAGAGGCAATCAGGAGGATTACTACAAGAAGCCCTGATGCAGCGATTATGGCCTTTACGATTCATGATGAGCTTATCTATCTTAAAAGGGCGCTAGAGGCGGGGGCAAAGGGTTATTTAACGAAAAGCTGTGACCCCCGTTTGCTGTTAGAGGGGATTGAGCAGCTTGCTTTGGGCCGGCAATTTATAGAGCCTGTGATGGCTGGCAAATTACAACAGACAAAAGTACTTACAGAGGCAGGTGGCAAGAAGGATATGGACGAACTGTCACCGCGTGAATTCGATGTTTATTGCCTCTTGGTGAAAGGGCAAACGAGCCAGCAAATTTCTGAGTCCTTATCTCTAAGCCAGAAAACCATCGCCAATTATGCAACCCAGATCAAAGTTAAGCTGGGTGTTAAAACAATTGCCGAAATGGTCCACCTGTCGCGATAGTAGTGGCTACGTTGACACCCATTTAAATCAGGATTTTTTCCTATATAGAATCCTTCTACCATTTGAAATAATAGCGATACGTTTTGAATGATGAATAAGTCTGTGTCGATAACAAGAAAAATAATACCAGCAGTAACCACTTTGCTAGTCACAACATCAGTCGTTGCTGATCATGCAGAAGGAGTACTTCACCTTGATGAACTAGAGGTGATTAGTAGCACGCCACTACACGGTGTTGGAATGGATAAAAACAGGCTTCCCTATCCTGTTCAAACAGCCAATTCAAGTGCTTTGGAGAAATCCCAGAGTCTGGATTTAAGTGACTATATGGCACGTCATCTTGGCAGCGTCCATATCAATCAGGCGCAAAATAATCCACTCCAGCCTGATTTACAATACCGTGGTTTTACCGCCTCACCACTGCTGGGAAATTCTCAGGGACTATCGGTCTATATGAATGGTGTGCGCATTAATGAGCCTTTCGGTGATGCGGTTAACTGGGATGTTATTCCTCAGTCAGCGATTTCTGGAATTAACTTGATGGCGGGCTCAAACCCACTTTTTGGTTTGAATACACTGGGCGGAGCTCTATCAATTAAAACTAAAAATGGTTTTACCGATGCTGGTCATTCAGTGCAGGCATATGGCGGCTCATTCAACCGGCGTGCAGTGGAGTTTGAAAGTGGTGGAAATGATAAAAACCTCAGCTATTTCGTCACAGGGAACTGGTTTAAAGAAGATGGCTGGCGTGATCATTCAGAATCAGAAGCTAAGCAGCTTTTTAGTAGCTTTGGCTGGAAATCAGGCGGGAGTGAGCTTGAATTAACATTGGCTGCGGCAGATACAGATTTGAATGGGAATGGCTCTTCACCGCTTGAACTACTCGAACAAGATCGTGAGGCGGTATTTACCTATCCAGATAATACGCAAAATGAATTACGCATGGCTGCTCTTTCTGGCAGCCACTGGCTATCTGATATCACACAGTTTTCAGGAACGGTCTATTACCGTCAGAATGATCGCGACACTTTCAATGGAGACGGTTCAGATTATGATGTGATCGATGCATTTGATGGCGGAGGAAACGGTCTTAATGAAGATGGCGATATTGTTATCACAGCGGCTGAGTGTGGAGGAGGCTGTACTGCAGGCGACCTGATAGAGGAGGGAGGGCAGGTCGAAGATCAGCATGGTAATGTGATCAATCCCGGACTTGATGATGACGAGATAGCGGTCAATAACCGAAGCACAACCGAGCAGGATAGTTATGGATTGAGTGGTCAGTTTACCTTTCTAGAGGAGTTACTGGGGCATGAGAACCATTTGGTTACTGGTTTTAGTTACGACGAGGCCGATATTAAATACAGCTTTTTAACAGAGGTGGCTGGATTTACTGCGGACCGAGGAACGATTGGCAGTGGCTTGGTCGATGTAGAAAGCGTCGTTGATGCGAAAGTTAAAACAAGCACAGCAAGCCTTTTTTTTATGGATAATTTTTCCATTAATAAAGAGCTAACCTTGACGCTTGCAGGACGCTACAACTATTCACGCATCAAGATTTCTGGAACAACAGGTGATGAATCGGTCGTGCCCGGAGGTGAAAGTGGCACACATACCTTTATCCGCTTTAACCCGTCTGCCGGTTTAACCTACAATTTTAGACCGCAGATGACGGGCTATCTTAGCTATAGTGAATCATCGCGCGTGCCAACACCCGCCGAGTTGACCTGTCATGACCAAACTAACCCTTGTGCGCTGCCAAACTCTTTCTTGAGTGATCCACCGCTTGATATGGTGGTCGCAAAAACCTGGGAGGTGGGGTTGCGAGGCGTTCAGCAGAAAATAAACTGGCATGCTGGTCTATTTCAGACGGTTAATCACGACGATATTTACTTTTTGTCAACCGAAGAGGGGCCCGGTTTAAGTCCTGGTTACTTTGCTAATATCGGTAAGACACGCCGCCAAGGGCTGGAGCTTTCTTTAGCGGCTGACTATCAAAAGTGGAACTGGTTTTTAAACTACAGCTGGATTGCGGCTGAATTTAGGGATAGTTTTACGGTTAATGGAGAGAACAATCCGGCAGCACCAGCGAGTGGTGATTTGCATGTGAGCAGTGGAGACAATATTCCGAGCATTCCACGCCACCTGTTTAAATTGGGTGCTGACTGGAACATTAGTGAAAAGCTAGTCATTGGCTTTGATACGGTTTATAACTCAAGCCAGTATTTTAGGGGTGATGAAGCCAATGTCAGCAGCCAAGTAGACGGCTATACAGTCTTTAACCTCCATGGGCGTTACAATGTGACTAAAAATGTTGAGCTTTTTGCTCGCGTTGATAATCTATTTGACCGTGAGTACGAAACTTTTGGCCTTTATGGTGAACCTGATGAAGCTCCGGGTTTTGGTGGATTTAGTGATACCCGATTTTATGGGGCAGGGGCACCGAGAGGTGGTTGGCTGGGGGTTAAAGTGACGCTTTAATTTCCTGAAAAAAAGGAGCTGAGCCGCTGCCTTGCCTGCTCAACTCCTTTTTGATTTAAACGGCTATTTTTCTTTTCGAAAGGAAAGTAACTAGTCCGAGAGAGAAAAGAAGCAGGGTTGAAGGTTCAGGTACGCGGTTAAAGAAGGCACTTTGTATTTGAATATTGGCATCCCTGTGTAGACGATCATTTCGACCACCCCATTTATCGTTTAACCAGGTGTATCTTACGGTATACATGCTGGCAGAAAGGATATCTACGGTCGATAGGCCATAAGAAAGTTCATTATCATTTGCAGTAATATTCATAATCTCACTGGTCAGGCTGGTGCGGACTTTAAATGTGTCATACCAATTGTGA
>QNFJ01000068.1 GCA_003646305.1 Gammaproteobacteria bacterium
CCAAACGATCCCTCACCTTTTGAACGGAGATGATGTGCTTGGGCAGGCGCAGACCGGTACAGGGAAAACAGCTGCATTTGCATTGCCGCTATTGTCACGCATTGAAAGTGGCACAAAAGATCCACAGCTTCTTGTTTTGACACCCACAAGAGAGCTGGCTATTCAGGTTGCAGAAGCCTTTCAAACCTATGCACGCTATATGAAGAACTTTCATGTTCTGCCTATTTATGGTGGCCAGGGCTATGATGGACAGTTGCGCCAGTTACGCCGGGGTGTGCAGGTTGTTGTGGGGACTCCAGGGCGCGTGATGGATCATATTCGTAAAGGGACGCTTAAGTTAGGTTCGTTGAAGGCTTTGGTGCTAGATGAGGCGGATGAAATGCTTCGTATGGGCTTTATTGATGATGTTGAATGGATTCTTGAGCAGACACCCTCTAAAAGACAGATTGCACTTTTTTCGGCAACCATGCCGCCGGCAATTCAGAAAGTCACAAAACGCTATTTGAACGAGCCAAAAATCGTCAAAATTGCCTCCAAAGCAGCAACGCCCTCAACCGTTCGACAGCGCTACTGGCGAGTGAGTGGTGCAAGTAAGCTGGATGCATTGACCCGTATTCTTGAGGCTGAACCTTTCGATGCAATACTTATTTTTGTACGCACAAAAACGGCAACGGTTGAACTGGCTGAAAAGCTTTCGGCAAGAGGTTACGCATGTGAGGCGTTGAATGGTGATATTTCCCAGAACCTACGAGAGCGGGCGGTTGACCGTCTAAAGAAAGGGAAAATTGATATTTTAGTGGGAACAGATGTCGTTGGGCGTGGCTTGGATGTGTCGCGGATCAGCCTCGTGATCAATTACGATATCCCTTACGATCCCGAAGCATATGTGCACCGGATTGGGCGTACGGGTCGCGCGGGTCGTTCGGGTGATGCGATCCTCTTTGTCTCACCTCGTGAGAGTCGCATGCTGCGCTCCATCGAGCACTCAACGAAGACACATATTGAGCAGATGCAACTGCCGAGTATTTCGCTGATCAATGAGCAGCGCATCATCCGCTTTAAAGAGAGTATTAGCGATGTGCTATCAAGTAAAGATCTGGAATTATATCTGCGGTTGGTAACAGAATATCAGCAGGAACACGGCGAAAATCCTTTACGAATAGCGGCAGCCCTTGCACAGATGACGCAAGGGAAAAATGAATCTTTTCTGCTTTCTGAAAAGAAAGGCAGAGGAGCAAAAGGTGATAGCCCATTTGGTGGAAAAGAGGGGCGTGGGGAGCGAGGCAATCGCGGTGCGCGTGGCGAAAGCAAGCCAAGAGGTTCACTAGGTAACCCTGTACCACTGATTAAATTTCCCGATGTCCCCATGGTTCGTTATAGCGTTGATGTTGGGCGCGTACATGGCGTTAAGCCGGGAAATCTTGTTGGAGCAATTGCCAATGAGGCCGATATTGATAGCTGTTATATTGGCCAAATTGAGCTGCATGATGATTTCAGTACGGTTGATTTGCCCGAAGGAATGCCACCTGAGGTACTCCAGATGCTGGGGGATACCGAGGTGTGCGGGCAGCGATTAGCATTAACGTCTTCTGCGGGTGAGGCCGGGGAAAAGCCCAGTGCTACGTTAAAAGTGAGCAAGAAGAAGCCAGCTAAACGTTCGGCCGGTAAGGCAAAGCCCAAAAAGAAGAAATTAGGGGCGCCAACTGAGGCTCGAAAAAGTAGAGTAAAAAAAGATTAAATTGAGCGAGTAACGGCTAGGACTTTTAGTGAGCAAGTTTTGGCCGTTACTCGTTGCACCAACGATTTAGTGTTTTCTTGATTAATGAGACGACCGGTCATATAATCCAGGCATGGCAAGAGCAAGCAAATTAGAAGATAATCGCCAGCGACTTCTTGATGAAGGTGTGGCAATGCTGACGATGAAAGGCTATCACGGCACAGGACTCAAAGAACTACTGGGTCATGTCAGTATTCCTAAAGGCTCGTTCTACAACTATTTTGATAGCAAAGAGGCATTCTGTGCAGAAGCGATTGTGCACTACCTGAAGCCTTTTATTGTCCAGGTTGATGCTTGCCTCGCAGCACCCAATACAAATGGGCTTGTGGCTATTCAGAACTATTTCAATATTCTAATTAATGAGCTTGAGGAGCAAGATTTCTCGGGCGGCTGTCTATTGGGAAATTTACTGGGTGAGGTGGGAGATACTAGTGATCCCTGCTTGAAAGAGCTGAGCCACTCGGTACATCTTTACCGGGATAAATTGAAAGAGGGGTTCGCAAGAGCGCAAAAGGAGGGAAGCGCGAGAAGCGATATTCCCGCTGAAACAATGGCAAATTTGATGGTTAATAACTGGCAGGGTGCGCTGTTAAGAATGAAGATAGAAAAGTCTACGCAGTCACTAAAAGAGTGCTGCGAGCATCTGCTGGATGGTTATTTTAAGAGGTAAAAAAAAATTTAAAACCACATAAGATGACCGGTCTGTATTATATACAGACAATGTACAGGGTTTTTAGGAAAAGAAGAGGAGAGAAGTTATGCAAGTTAAATGGGATCAAGATAAATGCCAGCATGCCGGTGTTTGTGTCAAATCACTGCCTGAGGTATTCAAGGTGGTTGATGGTAATTTCGTGATTGATGCATCACAAGCGGCTGATGAGGATATTCGTAAAGTTACGGGTCAGTGCCCAGCGGGCGCTTTTAGCGTAACGGAGTAGGAGGGGATAATGCCAAAATTTATTATTGAGAGAGACGTGGCTGGCGCAGGCCAAATGTCAGGTGATGACTTACAAAAATTAACCAGCGCATCGTGTTCTGTTTTGCGTGACATGGGGCCGAAGATTCAGTGGCAGCAGAGCTATGTAACCGAGAATAAGCTCTACTGTATTTATATCGCACCCGATGAGAAGGCAATTATTGAGCACGCAGAAAGGGGTGGGTTTCCGGCCAATAAAATTTCACAAATTACGACAATAATTGACCCGACAACCGGGGAGTGAATTGAATTTGGAGCCAGGAAGGCTTCAAACCAATATGGGTCGGAATATGAAAAAAAGAAAGTCCGGCCCGTCAGCATTCGAAATTTCGAATGTTAACGGCTTAAACAAATGGAGGAAACTGTTTGTATAGCCAATATCTATCAAAAGTATGGAGAATGTAATGAAATCTAATGATGTTCCATTTAAACGAATCAGAAAAACGGTTCAAACTACGCTTCTGAGTGCCGTAACAGCGGTCACGATGGGCGCGGCTATACTGCCTTCCCAGGTGATAGCAGATGAAACCTGCCAATCACCCTATATGGCGAAAATTGTTGGTCAGGAAGATTATGTTTATGTCTGGACGCTAGGTGTAAAGGGTGTCGGAGATGAGCAGGATAAACTGGTGACGGTATCGGTTAATCCAACAGCCAAAAGCTACGGGAAAATTATTAATAGTGTGTCGGTCGGAGGGCGTAATGAGGCCCACCATTCGGGTTTCACCGACGACCGCCAGTATTTATGGGCGGGTGGGTTAGATACCAGCAAAATCTTTATTTTTGATGTTCACACAAACCCTTCAAAACCAACGTTGCATAAAGTGATCGATAATTTTGTAGCAGAGAGTGGTGGTGTTGTTGGGCCGCATACAACTTATGCGCTACCGGGTCGAATGATAATGACAGGGTTATCCAATAATAAAGACCATGGTGGACGGACTGCATTAATTGAATATACCAATGAAGGTGAGTACATCACGACGCACTGGATGCCAACCGATGAGAACCTGCAGGGTGCGGTTAAGTCGGGCAAGTTTGCGGATGGTTACGGATATGATATCCGAGCTTTGCCTCGCCGGAATATGATGGTTACTTCATCGTTTACTGGATGGAATAACTACATGATGGATTTCGGTAAGTTATTGGGTGATGCAGAGGCAATGAAGCACTTTGGCAACACAGTCGTTATCTGGGATCTGCATACTAAAAAACCTAAAAAGGTTTTGGATGTGCCGGGGGCGCCGCTAGAACTTCGCTGTGCCTGGGGGGCGAATCATAATTACTGTTTTACAACCACTGCGTTGACCTCAAAAATCTGGTTGATATATGAAGATGAGCAGAATGAATGGCAAGCTAAAGAAGTTGCTGATATTGGTGACCCATCTAAGATTCCCCTGCCAGTTGATATCTCGATCTCTAGTGATGACAACCTGTTGTGGGTTGACACATTTATGGATGGGAAAAGTCGTGCATTCGATATTTCAAACCCTCACAAGCCCGTTCAAACCTACGAAAAGGTTATTGGAAAACAGCTGAATATGATTTCTTCAAGCTGGGACGGTAAAAGGCTCTATTACACCACCTCTTTGCTCGCGAACTGGGATAAGAAAGGGGCAGATAACGAACAGTTCCTGAAGCTTTATCACTGGGATGGCTCTGACTTGAAAGAACAGTTCTCGATTGATTTTATGGCAGAAAAAATGGGGCGGGCTCACCAGATGCGGTTTGGTGCGGAATCTCTTTATGCTAAAGGTCAGAAGCAGAGTATTGAAAAAGTGATTGCTTCGTTAGAAGGGAATTAGTTTTATATCTTAAATAGGGCCACCTTAACGGGTGGCCTTTTTTTATAAGGTGGTGTGATGAGAATAAAGGCCTCTTTTTATATAGCCTGTGCTCTATTTTATTATGGGTCTGCCTTCGCGCACGAAGAGCAAACGGTAAAAAAAGAAAAGCAAATCGTATTGGCGCCAGGCTATAGCCCTTTACAGTTTGATGCCCCACTTCCTGGGAGTTATGAGTTGCCTCCATTAGGTGAAGCAAAAAATGGAGTGGTTTTGGATAGCGAAGGAAGGCGGCAAGAACTCCATGAATTTTTTGGAGATAAAGTTGTACTGCTCAGCTTTATCTACGCGAGTTGTAGTGACGTGAATGGTTGTCCGCTTGCAACCGCTGTCTTTCATAAAATCCAGCAACACCTGAAAAGGAATCGATCTGTTGCTAGTCAGCTCAGGTTGTTAACGCTTAGCTTTGATCCTGAACATGATACGCCCGATGCCATGAGGCGTTATGGTGAAAGCTTTCAGGATGATGATATTGACTGGCGTTTTTTAACGACGAAATCGGAAAGAGAGTTGGCACCGATTCTTGAAGATTATCATCAGACTCGACTGAAAGAATATGATGAACAAGGTGAATCAACGGGCTCTTTCTCGCACACACTAAGAGTCTATCTGATTGATAAAAAAGGGAGGTTTCGTAATATCTATAGTGTCTCTTTTCTGCATCCTGATACGCTTTTAAGCGACGTTAAAACGCTCTTACTTGAAATTCCAGAGGGCTCAAAAAGGAAGGTAGTGGATGCTAAAGTGAGTCTGCACGGCACAGGAGATGATAAAACGGGCTATGAATCTAATCAGTACCAGACACGGACCGCTGATTTAGGAAAAAGAGTTGGTAAAAAGGCTAACCTTCTTGAATTGGGAACTAACCCGCCTTTAGGTTTGCCCGTGCTTCCTCAGCCGGAGAACAACAAACTAACAGCGGATAAAATATCGCTTGGCAGAAAACTGTTTTATGATCGTCGGCTGTCGCTAAATAATACCTTTTCATGTGCAATGTGCCATCTCCCTGAGCAGGGTTTTACCAGCAATGAAATGGCGCTTGCTGTGGGGATTGAGGGGCGTACTGTTCGTCGTAACAGCCCCACTTTATATAATGTTGGTTATGCAAAAAAGTTATTTCATGATGGGCGAGATGATTCGCTCGAAGAGCAAATATGGGGGCCATTGCTAGCCCATAGTGAGATGGGGAACCCTTCTGTTGGCGTGGTCACTCGAAAAATAAAAGCACTGCCTGATTACACGGGTCTGTTTGAAAAAGCATTTAATCAAAAAGTCAGCATGGAAACATTGGGAATGGCTTTGGCTAGCTATCAGCGCACGCTGAATTCGGCAAATAGTCCCTTTGACCGCTGGTATTATGGAGAGCAGCCGGATGCGCTGGGTCGGCAGGCTCAACAGGGTTTTAAGCTGTTTACTGGGAAAGCACGCTGCATCAGTTGTCACACGATAAAAGCTAAAAGTGCGCTGTTCACCGACCATAAATTACACAATACAGGCCATGGATTTAGTGCGTCGACCCAAAAAGAGCCCTCAACACAAAGGATACTGGTTGCACCCGGTCAGTATCTTGAAATCAGCAGTGAAGTGATCGCATCGGTTGGTGAGAAGAAACCTAACGATGTTGGGCTTTATGAAATCACCGAAAATCCTGCTGACCGTTGGAAGTATAAGACCCCTACGCTGCGAAATGTCGCGCTGACTGCTCCCTATATGCACGATGGAGCAATGCAAACATTACGAGAAGTGGTGGAATTTTATAATGGTGGTGGGGTGGCTAATGAAGAACTGGATCCACTGATGCAACCGCTGAAATTGCAAGTGGGAGAGATAGATGATCTGGTTTTATTTCTAGAGTCGCTGACGGGCGATAATATTGATTTGTTGATATCAGATGCCTTTGCTGCACCAGTAGGTGACCCAAACTAAGTGGCCTGTTAGCCCGTTCTTAAAGCAGATAAATGCCTTCTCAATCAACTTAACTGTATTTAAGTCAAGAAGGGATTTTAAATAAATAACATAACTGGAGATTGTTAATAGTGAAAATACGTGCAGCTGTTGCCTGGGAGGCGGGGAAGCCTTTAGAGATAGAAGAGATTGATATTGCCGCCCCCAAAGAGGGTGAGGTTCTTGTCAAAATGGTTGCCACGGGTGTTTGTCATACCGATGCGTTTACCTTGTCAGGTGATGATCCAGAGGGGATTTTTCCTTCCGTACTCGGCCATGAAGGTGGAGCGATTGTTGTTGAAACGGGAGTAGGCGTTACCTCTGTTCAGAAAGACGACCATGTCATCCCTCTGTATATCCCGGAGTGTGGCGTTTGTAAGTTTTGTCTCTCAGGAAAAACAAACCTTTGTCAGGCTGTTCGAGAAACGCAGGGTAAAGGACTAATGCCTGATGAAACAACAAGATTATCGATGAATGGCAAGCCCATTTATCACTACATGGGAACTTCAACTTTTGCTGAATACAGTGTTATTCCAGAAATCTCGCTGGCGAAAATCAATAAGGCAGCGCCATTAGATAAGGTTTGTCTACTAGGCTGCGGAATTACCACAGGAGTCGGTGCGGTCTTGAACACAGCGAAAGTCGAGGCTGGCTCAACGGTTGCTGTTTTTGGTCTAGGAGGAATTGGTCTCGGCGTTATTCAAGGTGCTGTCATGGCAAAGGCCGGTAGAATTATTGCCATCGATATTAATGAGGATAAGTTCGATTTTGCAAGGCAAATGGGTGCGACCGATTTTATTAACCCCGCTAAGTTTGATCGGCCTGTTCAGGAGGTGCTTGTTGACCTGACCGATGGAGGCGTTGATTACTCATTTGAATGTGTTGGCAATGTGGGCTTAATGCGCTCAGCACTTGAGTGTTGTCATAAGGGTTGGGGTGAATCAATCATTATCGGTGTTGCAGGCGCGGGTCAGGAAATCTCGACGCGTCCCTTTCAACTGGTCACAGGCAGGGTTTGGAGAGGCAGTGCTTTCGGGGGCGTAAAGGGGCGCTCACAACTACCCGGTTATGTTGAAAAGTATATGCAGGGTGAGCTGAAAGTGGATGAATTTGTCAGCCATACCATGCCACTTAGCGAGATTAACCGTGCTTTTGAACTGATGCACGCAGGCGATGGTATTCGCTCAGTAATCACTTTTGATAACTAGAGGGCGGGTTATGGATATTTCCCTCATTAAACGGCAAAAAAGTTTTGGTGGCAGCGTTGAATATTACCGTCATGACTCGGAGGTCAATCAGAGTGAAATGACGTTCTCTGTGTTCTTGCCGCCGACTATGGGTGATCGGCCTACTCCAGTGCTCTACTGGTTATCAGGCCTAACCTGTAGCGAGGATAACTTTATGTCCAAGGCGGGTGCGCAACGCGTTGCAGCCGAACTAGGCCTTATGATTGTTGTGCCTGATACAAGTTCGCGCAATAACGGCATTGAGGGTGAAGATGAAAGTTACGATTTTGGTTCAGGAGCCGGGTTTTACCTTAATGCAACAACATCTGACTGGTCAAAGAATTACAACATGTATGATTACGTCACTCAGGAATTACCTCGGCTGATTGAAGGTAATTTCAATGTAGATTCTGGGAGAAAGTCCATCTCTGGCCACTCAATGGGTGGGCATGGCGCCCTGACCATCGCTTTGAAGAATCCTGGGGTATATCGTTCTGTTAGCGCATTTTCACCGATTGTCGCGCCGATGGATGTACCCTGGGGGCAAAAGGCCTTTCAGGGTTATCTTGGGGAGGATAAGGCACTTTGGGAAGAATATGATGCTTCGCGTCTTGTCAGAAAAGCAGCGGAAAGATTGCCATTATTTATTGATCAAGGCGGTGCGGATGAATTCCTAGTAGAGCAGCTTAAACCGCATCTTCTTGAGAAAGCCTGTAAAGAGATGGGGCACCCCTTGGAACTAAGGATACATGATGGTTATGACCACAGTTATTTCTTTATAGCCTCTTTTATTGAAGAACACTTACGCTATCACGCGCGGCATCTTGGCCTATAAGAAAAATATGCTGAACTGGAGTGTTCTTGACGCTTTGAAATTTAAAAGACAAGGTTGAAATTGTTCTATATAGAATGGTTAGCGTTATTTTCTGGTTTTTTCGGTGCGGCGGGCTCTATTCTCTTGTACCTACCGGTACTGGCTGTATAATGCAGCGCTGATTGATGTATCTTCGGTCGTCAATAAAATCAGTTTTATGGTGGGCTGTGTCGGTCCCCTCGCAATGATAGGCTGCAAACCCCGCCAGGCCCGGAAGGGAGCAACGGTAGTAGCTATTTCATGTGCCGAGGTGTGGCTGGCACGGTTCGCCACCCTCTACTGAATCTCTTCGGTTGTTTCCCCCAACTGCCTTCTAGCATGTAGAATATCGACTTTAAATCGATCTCTCGTTTTTCTTTCATGAGCTACCAGGTTCTTGCCCGAAAATGGCGCCCCCATAATTTTAGTGAAGTTGTTGGTCAGGAACATGTTGTTCGAGCGCTGACCAACGCACTAGAGCATGATCGCCTGCATCATGCCTACCTGTTTACCGGTACGCGCGGGGTGGGTAAGACAACTTTAGCGAGAATTCTATCTAAAGCACTTAATTGCGAATCACGCGAAAGTTTTAATCCGTGTGGAAAATGTGCGGCCTGCCAGGCAATTGATGAGGGCCGTTTTGTTGACCTGATCGAGGTCGACGCGGCTTCCAGAACCAAAGTAGAAGACACTCGTGATCTATTGGATAACGTGCAGTATGCCCCCTCACAGGGGCGCTTTAAAGTTTATTTGATCGATGAGGTTCACATGTTATCGGCGCATAGTTTTAATGCGCTGCTAAAAACACTTGAAGAGCCACCACCGCACGTTAAGTTTCTGTTAGCAACAACCGATCCTCAGAAAATTCCGGTTACGGTACTTTCGCGTTGCCTCCAGTTTAATTTAAAGCAGTTGACGCCCGAGCAGATTCGTCAACAGATGACGAAAATTCTGGACGATGAAAAACTTCAATATGAAGTCCCTGCGCTAAAAGCTTTGGCGGTTGCGGCAGATGGCAGTATGCGTGATGGTTTGAGTCTTTTGGATCAGGCAATTGTTCACGGTGACGGCTCAGTTACCGAGGAGACGGTAAGCGCAATGCTTGGGCATGTTGCCAAACTTCCGCTTGCAGAGTTGCTGACAAGCCTGGCTGAGAATAATGGTAAGACTATTTTGGCGATTACAGAGCAGCTGTCGAGCTTCTCTGCTGATTTTAGCTACGTTCTGCAGCAGCTGTTATCAATGCTACATAAGTTGGCACTGGCGCAAGTTGTGCCTGGCTCACTTTCTGAGGATGACGAGTCGGTTTCAGC
>QNFJ01000069.1 GCA_003646305.1 Gammaproteobacteria bacterium
ACAAAGAGCGGCCATGAGGTGCTATCAGCCGGTGCACCTAAAAGTGTGGAGGAGATTGAGGCGTGGATGAATTGACTGAATATGATGTACTTATTATTGGCGGCGCAATGGTTGGAGGAAGCCTTGCGTTAGGGCTGCTTGATAGTGGTTTGCGAGTGGCTATTATTGATGCAACCAGACCAGAAGAGCGATTGGCCTCTTCAGCGGGTGAGCGAGCCATTGCGTTATCTCAGGGTTCTGTGCAGTTGCTTGACCGATTGGGGTTGTGGGCGGCAATTGGTAGCCGGGCTGCTGCCATTAAAAGGATTCATATTTCAGATCGTGGACACTTTGGTAAAGCGAGGCTGTCGGCTGAAAAAGAGGGCGTCAAAGCGCTCGGTTACGTTGCAACAGCTCACACGATTGAGATGGCGATTCATAATCGTTTGCAAAAGGCAGGTGTAGAGTTGTTTTGCCCTGCTGAGCTGATTGCTATTGAAGCGGGTAGCAACGGAGCAGAAATCACAGTTTCAAGAGAAGGTAAAAAGCAGAAGTTTCGTTGTCAGCTAGTTGTTGGCGCAGATGGCGGTCAGTCGACGGTTCGGCAGCTTAACCATATTGAGCAAGAGATTCGAGAGTATCATCAGACTGTTGTTAGCGTTGTGGTGCGCCCGGGGATTAATGGGAAAGAGACGGCCTATGAGCGCTTTACCTCATCTGGACCGCTTGCTTTTTTGCCTATTGAGGGAGGGCTATATTCGGTAGTCTGGACAATGGATGGTGCTGATGTTGAAGAGATTATGGCGCTTCCAGATGAGCGGTTTCTGGAACGATTGCAAGAATGTTTTGGGTATAAATTGGGGAAACTCGAGTTGGCAGGGAAAAGAGGCGCATTTCCGCTTTGTTTAGTACGTGCCAAAGAGATGCTTGCACCTCGAGCGCTTTTAATTGGCAATGCCTCTCATCAGATTCATCCCGTTGGTGGGCAGGGGTTTAACCTTGGTCTGCGTGATGCAGCGCAGCTTGCAGAACAGCTGCTCGCAGCGTCAGAAGAGGGGCGAGATCTTGGTGACGAAGCCGTTTTGAGGAAATATAGTGAACTGCGCGAGAAAGATCATAAGGCGGTTATCGAGGCGACAGACGGGTTGGTCAGACTCTTCTCGTCTGATTTCGGGCCATTGGCGTTAGCGCGGAATGTCGGCCTTGTTGCGATGGATCATCTTCCTGTGACAAAAAGTGCTATCTCCCGTTTTGCGATGGGTTTAAGTGGTCGAATGCCTCGTCTGCAAACCAGGCAGGGAGAGAAAGTATGAACATTATAAAAACAGATGTTGTCGTTGTCGGTGGCGGAATTGTTGGCGCAGCAATCGCATGTGGGTTGTCTCTGGGTGGTATTCAGACGGTTCTGGTTGAGGGGCGAGCACCACAGAGAGAATGGGAGGAGGGCTTGGCTGATCTGCGTGTGTCGGCACTGACGCAGGCCTCGAAAAACATTCTCGAAAATCTGAGTTGCTGGCAGGGCATCGAAAAAAGAAGTGTCACCCCCTATCGCGAAATGAAGATATGGGATTGTGCTGCAAATGGAGCGCTCCACTTTGATGGTGCAGATGTGGGTGGCGATATTTTGGGCCATATTGTTGAAAATCGAGTGACGGTTGCCAGCTTATGGGATGCACTCGAACAGAATGAGTCGGCAACAATTATTTGTCCTGCTCGTGTAACGGCTCTGGATAATGGCAAAGAGCGTGCACGACTGGTTCTCGATGATGGGCGTGTTGTCGAGGCGGAGTTGGTCGTGGCAGCCGATGGGCGTGAGTCGATGGTTCGCACGATGGCAGGTATCTCGGTTAATGGTTGGGAATATGACCACTCTGGGCTGGTGGCAACGGTCCGCCCGGAAAAACCGCATAATGAGATCTGTTATCAGCGTTTTTTGGCAGATGGCGGAATTCTCGCCTTTTTACCAATTAATGATGGAACCTGCTCGATTGTCTGGTCGACGGAGAGGGGGCATGCAAAAGAATTGTTGGCACTTGATGAAGGCGCCTTCTTAAAAGCACTAACAGAGGCATCAGATGGCTTGTTGGGTGAGATAAAAGAGGTTGGAGATCGAGCCGCCTTCCCGCTGCGTTTGCAATACGCCAGCCATTATTCAAAAGGTCGTGTTGTTCTGGCAGGAGATGCAGCGCACGCTTTGCATCCGCTTGCTGGGCAGGGCGCAAATCAGGGGTTGCTTGATTCAGGTTCATTGATTGAGCTGTTATTGGAAGCACATAAAGAAGGCCGTCCGTTAGCGAGTCAGCATGCACTGCGTCGCTATGAGCGGTGGCGGAAAAGTGATAACTACATGATGATGGGCGCGATGGATGGGCTCAAGAAAGTCTATGGAGTCTCTTTCCCTCCTTTTGAACAGCTCCGGTCGTTGGGGATGAACTTTATCGATAAGACACTGCCCGTCAAAAACCAGTTTAGTCGTTATGCAATGGGCGAACATCATGATATGCCGTTGTTGTCAAAAGGCGGGTTAGCGGGTATCTAGCCGTGTTAGAAGAGAATCTTCGCTATTACTTTGGGATTGCAGGCGTCTCCATCGCCGAAAGAGCTGAAGCAATTCGTTGGGGACGCTATTTTGAGTGGCCGATGGTCATCCTGGCGCTATGGATACCGGTTCAGTGGTATTTTGAATCAAAGGGGTTTGTTCCTCCCTTTTTGGTTAGCTTCCTCAATTGGAGTGTCTGGTTAGTGTTCGTGGTTGAAACTAGTTTGATGACCATGTTGGTGCGTGAAAAATGGCGTTATCTACGCAGTAACTGGATGAATATTGTGGTAATTACTCTCGGTTTCCCACCGATCTGGGTAGTAGTGCCTTGGGCGGTCAGTTTGCGTTTGTTGCGTTTGATTGTCTTGGCTGGAGTCATGTTTAGAATGACTCGAATGGTTCGTATCGTGCTCAAGAAAAATCGCTTGGGTACAACGCTACTTTCGGCGGGGCTGGTCGTGATTATTTCGGGTGTTTTTGTTGCAGCACTTGATCCCGGCATAAAGGACCCGGTAGACGGTATTTGGTGGGCGCTAGTGACCATTACAACAGTGGGGTATGGTGATGTAGTGCCCACTTCAATTGGTGGGCGAATATTTGGTGGCATCTTAATTATTATCGGTATAGGGTTATTTGCGCTATTAACGGCAAATTTTTCAGCCGTCTTAATTGGTGAAGAAGTAAGTGAAATGGAAAAAGAAGAAGGCAGGGTTTTGAAAAAACTGGAAGAGATCGATCAACGCCTGGCGCGGCTGGAAAAGGTGCTGAAACCTTTAGATAAAGGCCGTTGAAATGAAGCGCCTAACCATTGACAATAATAGTGTTGTTTCTAACTAATGATTAAAACGCATAGAACTGCAATTTATCCTGGCTCCTTTGATCCGGCAACCAATGGGCATGCTGACCTTATTGAGCGGGCATCTAAATTATTTGATCGTGTCATCGTAGCAGTGGGAGTTAATCTTGGTAAAACGCCATTGCTAACGGTTGATGAACGAGTTGGGTTATTAGAAGAAATCGTTCGCCCCTTAGGGAATGTTGAGGTATCTCAGTTTGATACGCTGCTGGTACATTACGCCAAAGAGATGGAGGCAAATGTTATTTTAAGGGGGTTAAGGGCGGTTTCAGATTTTGAATTTGAGTTCCAGCTTGCGGGGATGAACCGCCGTCTTTCACCAGATTTAGAAACAGTTTTTCTAACGCCACTGGAACAGCATGCCTTTATTTCATCAACCATGATCAGGGAAATTGTCAGGTTGGGGGGCGATGTTTCAGGGTTTGTGCCAGCAGTGGTACATCAGCAACTGAAAATAAAATATAGTGATATTGTTTAAAATAGGGTGATAAGTTTAGGTTATGGCGTTAATTATTTTAGAAGACTGCATAAATTGTGATGTTTGTGAACCAGAGTGTCCGAATGAGGCGATTACTCAGGGAGAAGAAATTTATGAGATTGAAGTGGCTCTTTGTACCGAATGTGTGGGGCATTATGAAACGTCACAGTGTATAGAAGTTTGTCCCGTTGACTGCATTATCAACGATCCAGATAATGTCGAAAGCGAAGAGACTTTGCGAGAGAAGTATCACCGGATTACCGGTAATTAAAAAACAATAGAAATTAAAAAGGGGAAGAGGATGAAATATGTGATTGTCGGTGCTGGTCCAGCCGGAATTGTTGCGGCTGAAACATTGAGAAAACGTGATTCAGAATGTGAAATAACGGTTATTGGTGGGGAGGCTGAGGCGCCCTACTCACGAATGGCAATTCCCTATTTTATTGCGGGCCAGGTGGATGAAACGGGCACCCATCTCCGCCACGGCACCTCTCATCTGGCTGATTTAGGAATCACGATTATCCAGGCCAAAGTGGATAAAGTACTTCCAGCTGAAAACAGGGTTATTCTTGAGGCAAAGCAGCCAGCTAATGCTGCACCTGTTCAGGAAGAAAAGGTAGGGTTTTTTAAGAAATTATTTGGCGGTAGTAGTCCCGCCTCAGAAGTTGCGGCAGAGGCTGGAGGCGAAAGTATTGCCTATGACAAACTGTTATTGGCGACCGGCTCGCGGCCATCAATGCCACCTATTTCAGGACTTCAAGGAACGGCAGGTGTTTATAATTGCTGGACACTTGACGATGCGCGGAATATCTCCAGTATCGCAAAAGAGGGTAGCAACGTTGTGTTGATGGGAGCCGGTTTTGTTGCCTGTATCATCATTGAAGCGCTGCTTAAACGTAATGTAAATCTAACCCTAATGCTCGGCGGAAGTGGCCGTATGGTTAGTCGAATGATGGATCATACAGCTGGCGATATGATCAAACGCTGGTGTGAAGACAGAGGCGTTAAGATGATTACAGCCGGTACCGTGAGTGGTGTTGGTGAAGGCCCTGTGCTGGAGCGTAGTAATGGCGACAAAGAGCCCGTTGATCTGATTGTTGTCGCAACGGGTGTTAAACCTAATATCGAGCTATTGGAAGGAAGTGGTATCGAAATTGATCAAGGTATCCTGATTAATGACTACTTTCAGACCAATATTGAAAATATCTATGCGGCGGGCGATATCGCGCAAGGACTGGATTACTCAACAGGTGAAAATGCGGTTCATGCGATACAACCAACCGCTGTTGACCACGCACGTACGGCAGCAACCAACATGTCGGGTGGCAAGGTTAAATATCGTGGCAGTCTCAATATGAATGTTCTGGATGCGGCCGGGTTAATCACCAACTCTTTTGGAAGCTGGCAAGGTGTTGAGGGGGGTGAGCGAGCCTCTGCACTAGACGAAGAAAATTATCGTTACCTGAAACTGGAATTTAAAGATGATTATCTGGTCGGTGCGATCAATGTTGGGCGTACCGAGCATGTTGGTGTTTTGCGCGGGTTGATTCAGGGTAAAGTGCCATTGGGTAAGTGGAAAGAGAGGCTGATGGAAGATCCTCATCGGATTATGGAAGCCTATCTGGATTGTGCTCAACGGTAGAGATGTTGGTGGTCTGATCGTAAAAAGGCTCCGTTAAGGGAGCCTTTTTATTTTGGGTTTTAAATGGTTATGAAAAGATAATGAAGATATTTTATCGTTTAGTTTGTGTGGCGCTGTTTTCTGTAGCGGCTCAATCGGCAGAAATGCCTCCGCGTACCGCGGTTGCCTCGGCACACCCACTCGCGACGGCAGCGGGGTTTGAGATCATTGAGCAGGGCGGCAATGCTTTTGATGCGGCGGTGGCTGTGAGTGCCGCATTAGCGGTTGTTGAGCCGGTAGGGTCGGGGCTAGGTGGAGGAGGCTTCTGGTTATTACACCAGGCAAAAGACAATAGGCAGATCATGATTGATGGTCGCGAACGCGCCCCTTTAGCTGCTACAAGGGATATGTATCTTGATGTGGAAGGAAACCCCATCCCGGGATTATCTATAGATGGTGCCCTATCGGCGGCTATACCGGGCTTACCTGCCGGGCTGATTCATATAGCGAAAAATTATGGTCGCCTACCGTTATCAAAAAGTCTTGCACCAGCAATTCGCTATGCTAAAGAAGGATTTGAGGTGGGGATGCATTATCGGTTATTAGCCGGTTTTAGGCTGAAAGCGCTGCTTGCTTCAGAAGCGGCAGCAGAAACCTTTCTGGCAAGTGGAAAAGTCGTTTTGCCCGGCTTTAAATTGGTACAGAAAGATTTGGCCGAAACACTTAAAGCGATTGCAGAGCAGGGTCGCGCAGGTTTTTATGCGGGAGATGTGGCGGCTAAGCTGCTAAAAGGGGTGAACGAGTCTGGCGGAATCTGGACGCAGCAAGATCTGGATGAATATAAAGTGATTGAGCGTCAGCCGATACAGGGAGAATATCGAGGCATTCGGGTAACCAGTGCAGCTCCCCCGTCATCTGGCGGGATTGTTCTGATGGAAACGCTGAACATCTTGTCGGGCTACGATTTGGCGCGACTCAATGAGATCGACCAAAAGCATCTCATTATTGAAGCAATGCGTAGAAGCTACCATGACAGGGCGCGCTACCTAGGTGATGCCGATTTTGTGGAGATGCCTATAGAGCAGTTAACTAATAATCACTATGCAGCCGGTCTTCGGGAATCAATCAGACTAGATTGGGCAACAAAAAGTTCGGCTTTGGCGGCAACAGCAGCTACCACGCCGGGTGGAGAAGACACCACTCACTTTTCTATTCTGGATAAAGAGGGGAATCGGGTTGCGGCAACCTTGAGCATCAATTATCCATTTGGCTCGGGCTTTATGCCGCCGGGAACCGGTGTAGTGCTTAATAATGAAATGGATGATTTCTCAAAAAAGGTTGGAGTACCCAATGGCTATGGTCTGATTGGTGGTGAAGCCAATGCCATTGAGCCGGGAAAACGCATGTTATCGAGCATGAGCCCCACTTTTCTCGAAGATGAACGTCGGGTTGCCATTTTAGGTACCCCAGGTGGAAGTCGGATCATCTCGATGGTGCTGCTGGCAATTCTTGATTTCGAAAAAGGAAATGGTGCCGAGTCCTGGGTCTCTTTACCACGCTATCACCACCAATATGAGCCAGATGAGGTGCAGTATGAAAAAGGTGGTCTTGATGATAAAACGCGCTCAGAACTTGCGAAGCGGGGGCATCAATTTAAAGAGATAAACCGCCGCTACGGCAATATGCAAGCCATTCTGTGGCATAAAAAAGAGGCGAAGATAGAGGCAGCAAGTGACCCACGTGGAGAGGGCTATGCTAAGGTGGATTAGTGCTATTTTCTTTGTTTTGCTCGGGCTGTCTGTGCAAGCTGAAATATACAAATGGAAAGGTTCTGATGGAAAAGTTCACTTTTCAGACCGTGACCCAAAGCACTCAGCCGAACAGATCATACTTAAATCAAGTATAAGTGAAGATAAGATCGAGCAGGCACGTAAAGAATCGAAAGAGTTCGTCGGTCGGCAGCAACGTAAAGCTGCTTTCCAGAAAGAAGAGACTGCCAGGCTAAAAAAGCATACGAGAGAAAAAGAGCTGAAACTGGCTAAAAAGGAAAATTATTGCGCGAGGGCCAAAAAAGAGTTGAGATTGTTGAACATGGGCGTGCCTGTTTACCGGACAGATAAAACCGGGGAAAGATCTTATCTTGGGGACTCTCAACGAGAATCCGAGATTAACGAGTGGAGCCGGAATGTCAGGAAATATTGTGAATAAAGAAAGCAAAAGTCACAAACAGCTGTTGACTGTTCTGCTGCTAATTATTATTGCGGGTGTGGTTATCTGGGCTGCAACGCGACCTGATCCAGTTGCTGTGAGCCTCCACGCTATTGAACATGGACTGGTTGAATCGACCGTCTCTAATACGCGTGTCGGAACGGTTAAAGCCTGTAGGCGCGCCTTTCTTGCGCCGGCAACGGGCGGTGAAGTGGCGAATCTTATTGTAAAAGAGGGAAGTGAAGTCAAAAAGAATCAGCTTTTGATGGAAGTCTGGAATCGTGATCTAAAGGCGAAGGTTACACTCGAGGAGGTGACCGTGGGTGTCAGCAAAATTCGTGTCGAAGAGATCTGTGCGTTGGCAGATGGAGCAGGAAGAGAAGCAAAGCGGTTGCTGGGCTTGCAGAAACGAGAAATTGTTTCAGAAGAACAGGTGGATCTGGCCGTGACTGCAGCGCAGGCAAAGCGTGCTGCTTGTAGGGTTTCAAAAGCGACTGTCCAGATGAATGAGGCTCGCCTAGTGGTTGCGCAGGCAATGTTGGAGAGAACACGGGTTAAAGCACCGTTTGATGGAATTGTTGCCGAGGTCAATGTCGAGTTAGGTGAGTTTGTAACACCCTCCCCGCCTGGAATCGCGACGTTGCCCGCTATTGATCTACTCGATATGAGCTGCCTGTATGTATCGGCACCAATTGATGAGGTCGATGCACCGCAGATTAGTGAAGGATTGGAAGTCTGTGTCACTCTGGATGCTTTTCCAGAACGGCGTTGCTCGGGCGTTGTCAGGCGTATTGCTCCCTATGTTCTTGATCGAGAGAAACAGGCGAGAACGGTTGAGGTTGAGGTCGAAATTCATTCTGCCGATGAGCTGCAAGGGCTACTGCCCGGTTATAGCGCGGATATCGAAATACTAATCGAACGACACGAGTCAGTATTGCGTATCCCAACAGAGGCAGTTTTAGAGGGGAATAAAGTCCTTGTGCTAGATGACGATATTCTTGTGGAAAAGCCGTTCCATGCAGGTTTATCGAACTGGAGCTATACCGAGGTAGTGGATGGCCTAAATAAAGGGGAACTCGTTGTTTTATCTATTGGGCGTGAAGGTGTTGTAGCCGGTGCTCAGGCAATTTCGGAAAAGGCTGAATGATCCGGCTTAGAGGTGTTCGTCGAGAGTTTCAGGTAGGCGAGCAACGGGTTCAGGCGCTCAATGGGATTGATCTCGATATTGCAGCGGGTGAATATCTTTCCATTATGGGGCCGTCTGGTTCGGGTAAATCGACATTGTTAAATATCATTTCACTGCTAGATCAGGCCGATGCCGGTGAGTATCAGCTGAATGGTGAAGATGTGACGCAGCTTTCAGAGCAGGAGCTTGCTCGTGTTCGGCGCGAAAATATCGGTTTTGTCTTCCAGTTCTTCCATTTGATTCCCCGTTTGACTGCCGCTGAAAATATTGAGTTACCACTGGTCTTAGCGGGGATTGATCCACGCGAGCGCGGGCCGCGCGTAAAAGAGGCCGTTATAAATTACGGACTGGAAGAAAGGGCAGATCACCGTCCAGATCAACTTTCTGGTGGGCAGCGGCAGAGAGTTGCGATTGCACGGGCAACCATTATGAATCCGGGTTTATTACTGGCCGATGAGCCGACCGGCAATTTGGACCGTCATTCAGGCGAAGAGATTATTGAGCTGCTTGAAGCGCTCAATAATCGAGGTGTCACATTGGTTATGGTGACGCACGACCCGGAATTAGGGCAGCGAGCCAAGCGCAAACTGACACTGGTAGACGGTCAGGTTGTTAGCGACGGCTAGCCGCCCCCTTTACAGAGGTTCCTCTACAGTAGATCGATATTTCGCACAGCCCCAGTATCCGCACTGGTGACCATTTTTGCATACGCTTTCAGTGCGGCAGACACTTTACGAGGGCGCTCTTTAAGGGGCAGCCAGCCCTCTTTGCCTTTCGCATCCATGACGTCTCGCCGTTGTGCCAGTTTTTCATCTGAAAGCAAAACATTGATTGAGCGGTTGGGAATATCAATTTTGATTAAATCGCCCTCTTCAATCAGGCCAATGGCACCACCCGCTGCCGCTTCTGGGCTAACATGGCCAATCGACAAGCCGCTGGTTCCACCGGAAAAACGCCCATCGGTTAAGAGCGCACAGGCTTTTCCAAGCCCTTTTGATTTGATATAGCTCGTTGGGTAAAGCATCTCCTGCATGCCAGGGCCGCCTTTCGGTCCTTCATA
>QNFJ01000070.1 GCA_003646305.1 Gammaproteobacteria bacterium
GTCGCCGTCAACAAAGATCCCGATGCACCGATCTTTGAAGTGGCTGACTTTGGCTTGGTTGGAGATCTGTTTGAAGTGATTCCAGAGCTTGAGAAAGCACTGGGATAGAATTATCGGTTTATGAGTTTAAAAGCCTCTGTAATTGAAAAATTATGGGGGTTTTTATATGGCAAAGAATAGGCCCTAAAACTGGAGAAGAGACGATGAACAATCAATTTAAGGTATTTTTATGTGCAGTGGGGCTGTTACTCACAACGGCTGTGCAAGCAGATGGTTTTAGCTTATCGAGTCTTGATATCGATGGGCAGATAACGAATCAGCAGGTCTTTTCTGGTTTTGGTTGTGAGGGTAACAATATCTCTCCAAAACTAAACTGGAAAAACCCTCCAGAAGGCACAAAAAGCTTTGCGATCACAATGTACGACCCTGACGCACCGACAGGCAGTGGTTGGTGGCACTGGGTTATTTTTGATATTCCGGCAACAACGAACTCTCTTGTAGCTAATGCGGGCAGTGTTAAATCAGCGCTTGCGCCTAAATCCAGCATTCAAAGCCCAACAGATTTTGGGACAGCAGGTTATGGAGGGCCATGCCCGCCCAAGGGAGCAGGCTCGCATCAATACATTTTTACTATCCATGCACTTAAAGTGAAGAGCCTAGGGTTGAAATCGGGTGCCACGCCGGCATTAGTCGGCTTTTATCTTGGCGCTAATACGTTGAGTAAGGCTTCGATTGTCGGTTATTACGGAAGGTAGTAGATAGTCGTTTTTAAAGAGGTCTACTTATCTGCCAATCTCCTGAGTCTTTTGAAGTTGGCTTCTAAACTTTGCCATTATTGAGTTCTGTGATTGTGCCAGTAGCGCCTCAAATTTCCCTGACTCTACTATTCTGCCTTTGTCCAGAATCAATGCCTGTTTAGCAAAAAAAGTGGCTTCAAATGGATCATGAGTGACAAGGATAATTGTGCTGTTTTGCCTGTTAGCAAGCGTTACTAACTCTTCCATCAAGGTATGTTTGGTTATCAGGTCTAATCCAGAAAAGGGTTCATCTAAAAGAAGATAATCTGGCTTTAAAACGATCGCCCTGGCGAGTGCAACGCGTTGTTGCTGCCCACCTGATATTTCTGCCGGTTTTCTATCGGCAAGGAAGGCAACGCCGCATAGTTCCAAGACTTCCAGCGCTTTTTCCTTTGCCTCTATTGCTGATAATTTTTTTGCGGATAGAACCAGGGTGATATTTTTTAATACCGTCAAATTGGGCCAAAGTGCCAAGTCTTGAAAAACCAGCCCAATACTTCTCAGGTGAGGTTTTAACCTGACCGTGCCAGGTGAAGAGGCGACTTCGCCATTCAGCACAATTTCTCCTGCATCGGGTCTCATCAAGCCCGCGATGATTCTTAATAGCGTTGACTTGCCACAGCCGGATGAGCCTAGAATCACCGTATGCTGGCCCGCTTCTATTGAGAATGAAACCTCATCTAACACCGTTTGGTCACAAAACCTTTTTGCCAATTGAATCACTTGCATGATGTTTTTCTTCCTAGAGCGCTCCAGAGTATCGTTAAACTGAGTGCAGAAATCATAAAATAGACAAAACATAAAGAGGCGACTTTTACCTCTGAGGCGTTCGCCATAACGGTGAAAATAGCTAAGGGAAAGGAGTCTTCACCCGGCGGTCTGAGAAGTAGGATCGTGCCGATTTCAGCCGTTGCCAGAAGTGTGATAATTAAAACCGAAAGCGCTAACGCAGGTGCTAAGAAAGGAATAATCACCTGATAGTAAAACCTTATTCTCGAAACGCCCGATAGTTTGGCGGCATCAAACCAGCCCGGAGAAATCGTTGCGTAGCGTTTTACAATCAGTAAGGTAGCAATCGGGAAAAAGCGAAAGGCCAACACAGCAGCCACCAAAAAACGGCCGCGAAACAACCAATCCCAGCTGGCTGGAAGATTGGCTGCCCATTCAATCACATTAAGCGCCACAAATGAGGAGGGAAGTACGAGGAATAATAGCGAGAAAGAGATCAGCATCACTTTTCCCCGCTTGTAATGCACAAGGCATAACACCAGCGAGAGAGATAAAAAGGTGCTTAGAACCCCTGCAGTGATGGAATAAAACAGTGTATTTCCACCAGTTCGTTGTAGCGTTTTGAGCGCATAAACCCATTCAAAATCTTGTAGTAACGGTTTAATTAGCCCAATAAATGGGATACCGATCATCAAGAATAACAGGGCGATAAAAACAGCGGGTGCAAATCGCCTAACTAGAGAGTTTTCATATAATTTGCTGGCAGATGATTCTTGCGCCAACAGCGCGGTGGTTAAATAATTACCAAGAAAAAAGACAATGGGTAATGAAAAGAGCAGGGAAAGTGCGGCAATAAAGAAACACTGCCGTCGGGCAAGGTCAAAATCGAAAAGTGCGGAGAAACTGACTAAAATTTCCGCGGCGATACCTGAATAACCTAATATCAGTCCTGGGCCTGGGTCAGATAGAGTGATGATTCCCGCCAAAAGAGAAATTAAAATCGTTATGGGCGCGGCTCTTTTTAAGACCTGAAAGAAACACCACCGAGCGGAGCCGACCATCACCAGTGCATCAATTTGATGGGATGAAAGGCTTTTGACGCTTAGCATTGAAGCATAAATGCTAAGCGGGATGAGTAAGGCGCTAAAAACGAATATCGACCCTAACGCCCCTGCTAATGGTGTAAATTCTGAAATATGAAATAAAATCTGAAACTGGGATAACCCAATCGCCCACAGAAATGAAGGGATCAATAAAGGTAAAGAAAGCATCCCGAGCAGGACTCTCTTGCCCCAAAAGTCATAGAGTCCGGCCATTGTGCCGAGTGGAAGTCCAATGCCAATGGAAATGGCAACCACTGAAAACATAATAATGAGGCTTCGACTGATGGCGCCGATTAAATGGCTGTCGGGAATCCAGTCTAGCACTAAAAGCGCCCCGCCCACTCCCTCAAAAACCCTTTTGACAAAGACTCCAGCGCTTCAGCAAGCTCACTGTAATTAACCTGCATGGGTTGAATTTCTGATAACTCCGGAAAACCCTCTGGTCCTTTCAAATGCGGGCGAAGAGGCATTTGAGCCGCTTCACCGCTTGCCAATGCCTCTTCAGTTTCGGGGGAAAGCAGAAAATCAATAAATCGTTTGGCCGCTTCAGGATGCGGTGCATTGGCAATTAATACCGTGGCATTAGGCATAATTAAAGTGCCGGTTCCTTTTTGGTCGGGGAAGATAACGCCAACGGGCTTTCCATCGCGCAATGCAGTGTAAGCATCATCTGTATCGGTAATCCCATAAGCACAATCACCCGACGAAACGCGCCGTCTCACTTCACCATTCGATGAGAGTAGTTTTAGCCCGTTATTTTTAAGATCAGCAAAATACTGTTTAGCTTTTTCCTCACCAAATGAGACAAAGAGGGCTGCAGCATGCATTGAAGTCGTCCCAAAAAGAGGGTTCGCCATGCAAATATTCCCTTTATATTCTGGACTTAACAAGTCCATGATGGAGTTTGGCTCTGAACCTATTTTGACCAAATTCTTGTTGTACAGAATAATCCGGGCGCGTGCAGAAAAGCCGATCCAGTGACCTTTGGGGTCGCTGTACATGGGTGGCAAACCTTTAGCAGCAGTTGAATGATAGGGAGAAGAGATGCCCTTTGATTTTAAAATAGCAGCCCGGATGGGGTCGCCACTCCAAAAAACATCGGCTCTGGGGCGTTTCTTTTCGGCAATCAGGCGGTTTAATAAACCGGTGCTTTTTGTTTCTTCCGTATCTGTCACCAGTCTGACTTTTATGCCGGTTTCCCGTTCAAACTGCTCTGAAATAGGGCGTGCGAAAACATCATCGACAGAGGTATAAACAACAACCTCATCGGCCATTAAGGTAGAAAATGGCGTTGCGACAAGAATGCCAGCAAGTAATAAAAACAGGCCTATCTTTCTCATTTCTTTATCTCCGTTTTGCCGTATGAGAAATCATCAAATGCGGTGATACTGTCCGCCTTGGTCCAAAGTCCAACAGCACCGCCAGTTTTGATGTGGTTATCCTTAAGATCAATGATGGTTTCTCCCTCAAAATTCACCCTGAAATGGTTGCCGTGGAAATCAACGCTAAAGTCTTGCCAAACATTGCGTTTTACGGAAAGGTGGTCCGGCAAATTTGAATAGAGAATGGTTTTACGTTGCCCCTCTTTGACATAGTAGATGGATATATTGTTTTCCAGGGCATTGGCGCGGGCAACATAGTAGTTTTCGGCATCTTTCCAGCGCCAGATGAGTCCCGCTGCTTGATCATCTTTACCCGAAATGGGCTTGAATTTTACGGCTACAAAACCATCGGCTAAATAGCTCCCTTTTTTGACGCACCAGGGGAAATCACCTTTACCTGATTGTTTTAAGACCAGCGGGGGACTCGGTGCTGTATGGTCTCTTTCGAGATTCCAAATGGGAGCGCCATACCCCGTAATGCCGGTAGTCCAATGATTTGGTGCGACTCCAGGTGTGTCGGCATCAAAGGTCTCCATTGCCACTAAAGTCTGGCTGGTTATTGCCAGCAACAATAAACCGATTAATCTAATCACCAGTATTCTCCTTTTGTTTTCTCACTCCCAATGGGAAAGTTACCGTATATTTATTGCCGAGGCCACCATTGATCGGATTAATCTAGTCTGATTACTTTAGGATCTCTTTTAATTCGGTCGGTGCTTATCTGCCGGTCATTAGCCCTTCATCGGTTGAATGATTGTTATTGTATATATTCGACATATATGTACTATATGTTGATAATCAACATATAGGTGATATTCCATGAATGATCAGTTATCACGACAAAATCAACTGAACCCTGATCTTGTGCTATCTAAAGCCTTGTTGCGAGCAGGTACTGCCTTAAAGCTCACGCAAAGTGACCTTGCTAAAATAGTTGGCAAAGATAGGGCTACGTTGAAAAATGGCATCAGGCCCGATAGCATTTCCGGGCAACTCGCTAGCCTGGTTATTCGCCTTTACCGCTCATTATATGTCCTGGTTGGTGGTAAATCTGCTGATATGCAGCACTGGCTAAAAACCGAGAACAGACATACACGGGGCACGCCCCGCGAGCAAATTAAGACCGTTACCGGTTTAACCGAGATTGTTAACTATTTAGATGCGATGCGAGGAAAGACTTGAATCTTTCTCTTTTTGTTAGGCGTATCAAAGGGCATGCTTTTCGTGTTGTTGAAGACCAGGAAGAAATCGCGACACTAGAATTAGTCGATGATACTAATGAACAAATGTTACTCGAAGAAATTCTTGAAAACTCAAAGCCTGTCTCTACTTTCAGTAGGAATGTTGACTATTTAATCAGTACGCCCTTTCGATATGCACCTTTAAAGTATGGCTCACGATTTGGAGGACGATTTGAAAATAGCCTTTTTTATGGCTCTTTGTCTAAACATACTGCTCTGTGCGAGACGGCCTATTATCGTTTTCTTTTCTGGACAGCGATGATCATTAAACCCGTATCAGGTTTGAGAACTTCACATACAGTTTTCCAGATTAACTATCAAACCGATCATGGGCTTCAACTACAAGATGCCTCCTTTAAAAAACATCACCAGAAGCTCACTCACCCCACTAATTATTCATTTACACAACAATTAGGCAAAGAGATGCGCGAGCAAGCGATTAATGGCTTTGAATTCACTTCGGCTCGTGATATTCAAAACGGCCTAAATATTGCTTTTTTTACGATAGATCCCATTCGCTCAAAATATCCACTGCACAAAGAATCCTTCACCTGTCTCACCCGAGACGACACGGTGATGTTTAAACAAAATGGCACATTACTTTCGTATGGTTTTCCTATAACGGATTTCTTTTACGAAGGTCGATTTGTAGTGGTCAAGTAAATTTGGCCACAGCATTGTACACAGCCCAGTATTTTCGCTCAGCGGCATTCGGGGGCAAACTCTCATTGTGCTGATGTGGCCTGACTTGGCTGTAGTACCCCATTAAATAATTAATAATGGCTGCTTTAGCTTGGTTAAATGACTCATAACCAGTCTGCAGTATCCATTCTGATTTTAAACTTCTAAAAAAGCGCGCCATTGGCGCTCTGATGTCAAACAGGCTGTGCAGAATCAGTTAGGTCAGCCACAATAAGAGGATATCAAGGGCAGAGATATTGTCTCTGCTGCCGACGGAGCGCAGGTGTCAACCCAAAGCAGAAATGTCCGGTTTATGATTTGTGAAGAGAAGTTCACGGCACAAGTATTTATGCGGTTTATGAAGCAATTGATCAAAGGCTCAAAGAAAAAAGTATTTCTGATTTTGGACAATTTACCAACAACGGATTTGTATACCAGAAAAGCCCATAACCCAAGAACAGGTTAATATAACAAAAGAAACAAGAGTGCAGAAAAATCGAATTTTGATGCACCATCAGAAGCTCTTTTCGACGGAAGTCTCTAGCCCTGTCCTTGGTTGATGCTACACACTAAGCGATCAGGCAATTGTATGGGATATTTAGACCTTCATGCAGTTTCTTGATCATTGGCAATGTCAGATTGCGTTTCTTGTTGAGCACTTCAGAAACACGGGCGCGAGTACCTAAATACGGTTCCAGATCTTTACGTGTAAGACCTTTTTGCTCCATCAGGAAATTGATGGCCTCAACAGGATCAGAAGGCGGAACTGGATAGTGTTCTTCTTCATATTTTTCAACAAGCAACATTAGAACATCGAGTTCATCGCCTTTCTCTGTATTGTGATTAGCTCCCCAGAGTTCATTAATACGCTCTAGTGCCTGGTTATAATGGTTTTTGTTTTTAATGGGTTTCAGGTTCATCAGTCTGGTCTCAAATATTATCAATGTCCTCGATCTCATCATACTGCTTGTGTGTACCTACAAAGCGTATAAGCATTCCATGTCGCGAGTAATCAGTTAGCACAACAATTCGGTATTTATTCCCGCAAACATTAAAGACGACTCGGTTGTTTTTTAGTATGCTCGCATTGCGTAAATCTGCTTTAAGCTCATGCGGCGAATTCCACTGTGTGCTCGAGCAATAGTTATACCACTCAGTCATCTGTTTCTTAGCATCACTATATCTTGAGCTACTTTCCCAAAAGGTCCGCAGCATAGATTTGGCGATGACTCTCATGAGCTGATATTAGCATGATCCCATAATGGGAGCAATCAAATGATAGAAACAATAGGGGAGATTCAGACCACCTTTATGTTACTGCAATGCTTAAAAAGCAGGAATATAGTCCAAAAAGTATGACCCGCATCAAACAATAGAGGACAGACCACCTTTATGTTATTGCTATGCTTAAAAAGCAGGAATATAGTTCAAAAAAAGTATGACCCGTATCATGTTTTTAAAAGGGAAGAAGGATCGCATGGAAAAGCCGTCAGATAAAATACAAATAGATTTGAATCACACTGAAGCTAAGCGAAGTAATAGTGGTCCCCTATTGCTCAACCTTACTGAATAAAGTCTATTGGGATTATCGGGTGAGGCAGATGTGCGAGAAGGATGGTGGGGTGACTGTTTATGAACCATAGTATCTCACAAGGAGAAGTAAGATGATTAACGAAATATACACGGAAGCATTACTAGCCGCAGCGGCATATGCCGATTGGAGTGAAAATAGTTTAGAGGCTGACAGAAAAGCTGAACTAATCAACAGCTGCGGCTTCACTATTGTTTTCAGACAAACGGAGGTCACCGCATGATTGGCCTCGCCGCATTCGGTATTCTTGCTCTTTACCTATGGGGTTGCACCCGTATTTCTAAATGGGCGATAAAAAAAGCAAAGGCCGAAGGACGGCCCGGGTGGCATTATGGCCTGCCTGCGGTCCTGCCCACCTTTGGTATCATGTTCTGGGACTGGATACTCACCGTCATTACCCACCAATACAGCTGCGCCACCGAAGGCGGGTTTACCCTCTACAAAACACTTGACCAATGGAAAGCTGAAAACCCCGGTGTTGCCGAAACACTGGTTGCCCGCGAGTACCCAATAAATAAAGAAACGCTGCCCCCCAAGCATCGAAGTGCGCACTGAATACTGGCCAGAGAAAGGCCTGATGAGAGAAGACCTCCGTGGAAAGCTCAAGAACATCGACCTGATTGTGCCCGACGTAGAAACAAGAGACACCGCCTACTTCAATCAACGCTTTGGCTGGGTAAGGCGCTATAGCTCGGTACTCAGATTAGTTGCACAAATAGATGAAGAGGTTATTGATCTTAAAACAGGTGAGGTACCGGCGCGCTATATTGATTTTGAAACAGCGATACCGAATCGAATTGGTGCGCAAAAATCCCTCAGGGACTTTAAAGGCTGGCTGGCCTGGGGAATGGGGTCATGTGAGCGGACGGGGCATAAAGTAAATCGGAAAAAATTTAATGAGTTTAAGCGCCCACTATGAAGTAGAAATATTAATAGGAGATTTAAATTATGGATACTAAAGGAATATTTCAGAGTGCAATGCTTTCTGAAGCAAGTTATGCAGATTTTGACGGCATCGATCTTACAAAAGATGATGATGTCAAAACTGCTCTAACCAAACAGCCGACCATTTTAGGTATTCCTGATCCTTTCGCCGACCCTGTCTTTACAGAAAGCCAGGCACAAGATTTTGTTGATCACTGGAAAGTCATTTCACACCAACCGAATACGGTCAGTGGCTTTTCTGCCACGCTGTTTGAAAGTAAAGATAATTCCGGTCAGTTTAGCCTCGCCATTCGGGGAACCGAAGGATTCTTCTCTATGGACACGGTTGCTGACCTGTTTGGTGTTGCCCTGCAGGGCGTTGCTCGAACACAAGCACTAACCTCAGGTGATACCGGGTTAGGGAAGCTCAATGCCAGCGTAAAGATAGACATAACAGGCCACAGTCTCGGCGGTCATTTATCAATGCTCTTTTCTCGAATGTTTCCGCAAAATGTTAATCACATCTACACATACAATGGTGCGGGGCTTGGTGGCATCGTCAAAGAGATTGCTGAAGTAGCAGGTTATAATAATAATGATGTGCCAAACAGTCGGGTTACCAATATTGTTGCGGAAAAAGGCTTCGATTTTACCGCAACAGCCGGCTACATTATTGACTCCAGTGAGAGAGATTTTATCGAAGAAAGCTCTGGTATTACGGGCATTGATAGTCATAGCATCTCCAAACTCATCGACGCTTTGGCCGTCAGCAATCTGCTCCACAACCTCAGCGGTGACGCCAAATTAAGTCTTGGACAGATTGGTAGCTACCTTGATGCTGCCAGCAACAAAGCCGAAGAAAGCCTTGAAAAGGTTGTCAATGCAATCGGTAACCTGCTTGGCAAAGGAACAACTGTCACAACCGATGACAGGGATAAGCTGTACCAACGTATCGGCGCTATTGAAGGCGCAGGCCAAACGGGACAACTCAGATTCCACAGCGTTGAATCGCTTGCCGAACATGCCACGGCAGACAATGGCCAAGGCCAGGCCTACCGCTACGCACTGGTCAACCTCAATACTTTTGCCATTACCGGTTTGGCAAGTCTTTACACCGCACAGGCTGATGAACTCAAAGCCAAAAACTTCACCGAGCAATACCTTAGTGACCGGGTAGCGATGCTGCGCGAGATACTGACCGACAATGCGGCGGATAAACCCTACATAGGAGTAACCGAATCAGGTCATTATTATCGGGATGCTGAAACGGCTGCCGCCGGAGCGATCATTTCTTTTGTATGCCCAAAAGAAACGAACCAAAGAAAAAGGCACCCCGATACCGCATTAATCCCACAAAGCGCACTATTTTTCGGGCTCGCACGAAACTCGCTACGCTCAAACAGCGCGCTCACTGATCCGAA
>QNFJ01000071.1 GCA_003646305.1 Gammaproteobacteria bacterium
CATGGTTGAAAAAGTACGGGCCATGGAATGGCTTGCCAAAAATTTGTCAGGTGGTACAAAAAAACCTCTGTACTCTGCCGGATAAAATAGCTTATTCAGGATCGACTAGTTAGCATCTAATTACGAGATTAATCGCTATGGATGGTGACCTTCCTACAGAGGACTTTCACCTCATTAGTTCATGCCCATGCTGGGCGTACACAAGGCCATCAAAAACCGCCCTGTGGGCTGGACGTCGCTGACGCTCGGCCTTTTATGGCGGCGTTAGGGCAATTAAAATTGTTCGTAATGTCCGCCAATAGCAAAGATATAAATATAGTCTTTATCGTACTTATAAATGACGCGGTCTTTCTGACTTATACGGCGAGACCACAAACCAGAAAGATTGTGTTTTAATGACTCAGGTTTTCCTGTTCCGGTACGTGGGTCGTACGGAGCATTTCTTTCAATAAACGGCAAAGCACTTTGTGTAGTTTTCTGTCTTTTTGCCTAAGTTCTTCATATGCTGCCCAGGTACTACCTTCAAATACCAGTGATCTCATCTAATTCTCCGGCAGTAGGTTTATACCCTATGTTTTTTGTATTTGTAGCAGCAGAGGCAGCTATTTGTTTCATTAAGTCATTGTTTTGTAAAACATATAACGTCTCTTGTTCGCGCTCCCAATCGTCTGCACTTAAAACGACAAAATCATCGCCGCTTCTACGCGTAACTTTAAGGGGTTGATGCTGCGTAACCACCTGTTCTACAAAGCTTTTCAAGTTATCTCTAAATTTATTTACACTTATACTGTTCATCTCACACACCTATAAATCGTACTGCAATTCCGTACACAATAGTAGCGAAGCCCTAGCAAGTCAATTAACGGCGACCGCAAAAAGCGCGGTGCGTTATTTTAAGCGTTAAACAGTCGCGAGTTTCACGCGCAACCACACGCTAAAGCAGAATTTATCCCACATGGTACGATATGAGCTGCGCTAGACTCTGCTTTTCGCGGCAAGTGAGCTATGTCGTTAGACGAAAAGTGGCGCTTGGGTCAGGGCTATTTAGTGTAGAAAGTGGATGGTTAATGGCAAGAGCAAGCGCGCGACACACTCTGGGTAAAAACCAAAGAAGTCGCTTTGCAGTTCAGCAAAGAGAGGTGGTAATCTCGTTGAGTTTGGTCCCGGTAAGATGCTGAAGGCGTTTGATAAAGTGGTTTTTAAAGATCAAGCTGGTTGAGGCTTCCCAAGTTTAACGGATACAAATGGAAAGAACAGCTGGAAATCAAAGAATACAAAGCCTTTCCTAATAAGCGAGGTCGCCCATGCAAGGAAGAGCAAAGTGAATTGACTACCCTCAAGCAGAGGGAACAGGATCAAGCTGGCTGACCCCTTGATCCTGTCAGTTGGAAATAGAAATAATAGGTGCGTTACTAGGAGTAGAAGTCTCTGCCAGATTTAATAAAAGTTGTAAGAATGAGAAAACCCGTTTTGATTCCCGATCACGTTGATCGATATAAAACCAGTACCCATGTTCCTGAACAGTAACGAAAGCATCATCTGGCTTTTCTTCAGAATAGCGTATTTTTATGGGTGGAGTACTATGATCGTGACCTGAATAAAATGTGTCACCAGTTCTTCCATTCTGAATGTGTGTTGAAGGAACTTCGAATTGCCATGCAATATTGAGCATGATGTCCCAAATTGATCCAGTCAAAACAGTTAGCTCACCCTTATGCTGGGGAACCAAACCATAAACTATCTTGTACTGATTTACTTCTGAATCAAGACTGAGAAGTTCACGAAGCTTAGTGACATTATTCTGTTCTGACTCAGACAATGGTCCTCCACGTAGATACATAACCAAAGTGTCTTCTTTGCCTTTAGTTTTTATTTTACGTGTTCCTAATACGCCTGCTTCACGAAGATCTCGCCAAACATGGAATAGCTGAAACATCTCTGGATCAGCTTGACGACGATGTGCGGGACGTGCAATTTCACTCCTAATGTCATTAATTGACCAAACTATAGATTGCAACACAAGCTTAACCGGCCACCCTGATTGCATCATTTCAAAAACAGCACTCGGTGGAATTGGTGTTAATAAATTGCGAGAAAACTCTCGTCCACTGACAGGTATATAGGTGATAGTGGGTCTATCTGACCAGAGTGCCCCTGTACCAGCACTTGCTGTGCCAGTCCCTGTTGCTGCAGTATTGGCACCAACATTTGCATTAGCATTAAACACTCGAGAGTATTGACTGATTACAGAGCTTACTTTAAGAAAGACAGGTGTCTCGCTGTAACGTAAGCGAACTAGATTGATAAGCAGTTGCTCTTGGGTTGATTCGGCAATAGCCTTATTGTAGTTAAACTGGTCTTCAGGAACCATTGTGGGACCAAAAGAAGAGCAGGACGTTATCACTAGAATGAGTGGAAATAAAAGAACACTTCGCACATGAGTGTGAAGCACAATCAATTTCCTATTTAGTGATGGGATCATACTTTTCCTTCTTTTTTAATCATTTCTCAAGGAGATAAAACTAGTGCTAAAAATGAAATAGCTTATTCGGCAAGATGTCTAGCCGACACTATATTCTTGGTCAGTATTTTTGCCTTCGGCACACCTTCCACTCTTAAAGGGACCTTTGAAAGAAAACACCCCTAAATGAGATAATAGCTCTATCATAACAGTCTATTTTAGAACCGACAAAATGAAACAATAAAGCTTCTGCTTACTGGCTTACAAGCATAAAAAGAAACAAACCAAGCGAGAGAAATCAGCTAAATTCTGAGAAGTTGCGGCTTGAATAGCTGTTTTTCAGAGGTTCATTAATGACGGTGGTGAATTTATTTCGAAAGCACGGGATTAAGTAGGCTTACGAAAACAAGGTAGTATTGGATTCCTCAAGGCTGGGCAAACTCACAGGCAACGCCTTTATTGAGTAATTCAGTGGCAGCTTTTGGGGTGAGAAATTTGAGCGGTACGAATTTTGGATGAGGATCAGCGGCATTATGACATCAAAAGAGAAATGGTTTAGAACGATGCAGCAGGGTCAACATGACTTTCAGAAAGGAAATCTTTCTAGCGCTGTTAAGTTTTTTTCTTTGGCGACAGAAATTTCACCATCACGTGTTGAGGGCTGGGTGAATCTGGGAGTAAGTCAGGTTGAAGCAGGGTACAACCAAGCTGCTTTAGTCGCGCTACAACAAGCAATAAGTCTAGCCCCGAACATAATGCCCGCTCACATGGCTTTAGGTGATGCCCAAAGATTTTTGGGAAATTTTGATTCAGCATTTATTGCCTACCAGCAGGCTGTTGAGCTCCAGCGTACACCGATGTCACTCAACAAGCTTGCGGCGATACAGCGCG
Source organism: Gammaproteobacteria bacterium (assembly GCA_003646305.1). Lineage (GTDB taxonomy): Bacteria > Pseudomonadota > Gammaproteobacteria > Methylococcales > UBA2780 > UBA2780. The sequence goes on from QNFJ01000071.1 coordinate 3,353, forward strand.
CCAGGGGAAATCCAGAAAAAGCCGAGGCGCTGTTTCATGAGGCTTTGCGTTTAGCGCCAGGCTTCACTCTAGCCAGGGTAAACCTTGCCACCGTGCAAGTTGACCTGCAGAATTTTGATGAGGCAAACAAGCAATTAAATGACTTGGAAGGGTTGCCACTTTCTTTGCTGGAGAGTGAGGAAGTTAATTCTACGCGCATTAGCTTAGATATTTATAACCGGTTGCAGCCTTCTATTGACAGTGCCTTACGGGAGGGTGACCTGGTGCCGATGAAGAAGGCATTACTAGCCATTCCAGAAAACCTGCTACAAGCAGATGAAGAGATTCTTGAAGGAATTCGCGGTTATGCTAATTCTGCCTTGAGCCTGTCTCCACCCAAAGAAAGTGGAACTTGCACCTTGCCGAATGATTGGCCACTGATTGAGGCATTGTTCATGATTCCCTATGTGGAATCTGTCGATGCGTTCTTGAAAACGAAAGAGGCGCTTACTAATGGAATAAAACCTGCTGGAGATTTGCTCGAATCGATAAATATGGAGCGCGTAGTATCTGCTGCTCGCAGTATTCATTTTGAGGATTTGCTAGACCCTATCAAAGCTGAAATGCATTCACGACACTGGCATGCTCTGGCAACTGTGGGTGTGGAAAAGATGCTACCTGGCCAGTTTAAGATGGTGAAAAATATGTCACATTCAGACACGCTAAAACGGCGAGCAGAACCACACTTGGTCACGGGTACATTTCGACAATTTATTAGTGAAATATATGCAAAATTACCTCCCGGACTGCTCAGAGGGTTGGTGGTGATGATGGCAGTATCTGATATGCATGCTTTCCCAGATGGTAACGGTCGAATTGCTCTAGCCTGGATGAATAGAGAGCTTGAGGCGGTGGGCCAGATTCCAGCAATATTTACCCATGAAGGGGGGTTCAAAGGAGGGTTTGCTGAGGCAATGCGTGAGGCTCGCAGTACTGGTGGAGACCTGTCATCTTTAGTTTCTGTCACCACAGGGGCGCAGCAATACTCACAGGATTTTTGTGATCAATTAAGACGAAAATAAGTTTAGATTCCTTTATAGTTTAGAGCCTTGATCGACTACAGACAGCAACGTCAGGGTGGATGATGTTCTATGGAGTTTGCCTAATTTGGTTATAGAGCTTATTTGCTGAAATTAAGTCCTCTATTGTGTCGATTTCATACCAGCGATTTTCGTTAAAAAAGACTGCTTCTAATACAAGGCTGTTATCAGCCACCGTGAATTCAAGTACCAAGTGCAACCGGTGGGTTAATCCCAAAAAACAACTGATTAAGCCTATTTAAGATCCGATACCAACTTTTCAAAGATAAGCTGCAAATGTTAACGGTTTTATAATGACCCTGTACCCCTTTATTTGCGGGCAAGTGAAACATGCTGACAGTTTTATCGTCATTTAGAGATATTGTTGCTCCATTCATCCACGGTAAAATAGCTGATACGGCAATCCTGTTCGATTGCGTCAAATCGCTTAACATGTTGGCATCAAAAACCAAGTCACTTTCTAGGAGTATAAATGGCTCTTTAATTGCGTGTTTATTCTGAACATTACCAGATACCTACGGCGTTAGGGGAAGTCCGTCACTGTTTAAGTTTGACATTACATTAATGATGTGATCAGAAACTCCATTCTAAATGTGTTCCGGTTAACAATTATGTGAAATATTGAATAGCCAGTAGCCGTAGCATGATAGAATCGCGCCCATAAATATTAGAAGAATGAGCATTAGCATGGATGATTTGCAAACAGAGTTGAGGGTTCTACAGAGCCACGTTGACTCACTTATGGGTTGTATTAAGCAAAATGAGACTAAGCTTCATCGTTTTCAGTTGCTTGAGACCAATCTGCTCACGCTTAATTCACTCTATGAGCTCATCGAGCACGTTCTCGATGATACCCGAACCGTCTTTGATCTTGATTTTGTCAGCTTCTGCTTAGTTGATGAAAAAGGGGAAATTGAAAAATTCTTGGAAGAAGAGGGGCTTCGCGTTGACAAGACTCCGGGACTGATTTTGATCAATAAAAGTCAGCACCTTGAAAAGCTGTTCGGTAAAGTTGGGCGACACTATTTGGGTGATTACGACAAGAAAAAGTGCGACCTGTTTTTCCCGACAATAGGGAAAAATGAGCCCCCCGCGAGTGTTGCCATTATGCCGTTAATGCGTAGAGGTAAGTATCTTGGTGCTTTAAGCTTGGGGAGTTCAGATGGACGGCGATTTTCCATGCAAATGGCAACTGACTTTCTAGGGAGGCTGTCTGATATTTTGAGTGTTTGTTTGGAAAATACGCTTAATTTTGAAATGCTAAAGCGAACCAGCTTTATCGATCCACTTACCGGTATCAATAACAGGCGTTTCTTCGATCAACGGATAGGAGAAGAGATTGATCGGGCGCAGCGGAGTGATGACCCACTTTCATGCCTGTTTCTGGATATTGATTTTTTCAAGAAAATTAACGATGAATATGGTCACCAGGCAGGTGATTGCGTATTGGTCGATTCGGCAGCCCAAATTAAAAAACAGCTCCGAAATAACGATATCCTTGCCCGGTATGGAGGAGAGGAGTTTATTGTTTTGCTTTCAAATGCGCCCAACAGCAAGGCGGTTGAGGTCGCCGAACGCATCAGGAAAGCGATAGAAATACAGGTTTTTGATTGCGTTCCACAGCAACAGGTTAAAGTGACAATTTCGATAGGCGTATCGACATATTGCCCCGCTACACAGAACAATCCACCATCAATAACTCCCGCTCAACTAATCGAGCTCGCCGACCAAGGGCTTTATGCGGCAAAAGATGCCGGGAGAAATTGTGTTGTAAACCAGGGGGAGCTTTTAACCAATAAGACGCTAAAAAAAGCCTGACCCGCTCTTATCGTCTGGCAAACAGAAACTAGATTTAATGGTGCGAAACCTTAAAGGGGCCGATGAAATGGCGTGATTGCATCGGCCGTATGAAAAAACTCATAATTTTTGACTCTGCTATTTATTTGCCCATTTGATCTTGATGGGGTAAACAGTACTTGTAGTTCTTAATGCCAGTGGGAATCCAATACTTGGAGCCCGTCAGCTGGTATTTTGCTTATCTGTCTCCAGTTGTAGTTTGATAGGTATGTTGATCATGCAGCGATCTCAATAAAGAATAAACCATGGAAAAACAGCCAGGCCCTAAACAGAAGGTTGTAATTCGATACAGGAAAGGCATACGCCGTCTGCTATTTGTGTTGCTATTTCTGGGGTTGCTTCTCGTAGCCATACCCTTCGCTATTCAATTTGGAATCATTGAGAGACTGACCTCTTCTGAAATTAAGTCTGAACTTATTAGTCAATTGGAAGGGTCCGGAAAAAGAGAGGTTGAAATTGAAGATGTTGATTTCAACCCATTTACCGGTGTGCTGGTTATTGAGAATTTACAGATCACAAGAGAAAGCCGGCCAGAGCTAAAAATCTCTCTGCTATCGGTCGAGCTAGATTGGCTCCCCCTTTTAAATAAGCGAATTTCGATCAGCTCGGCCTTATTGAAAGAAACATATTTTAAAGTTGAACAAGATAAAGAAAATGAATTGTTGATTGCTGGAATGAAATTTACAGCTTCTGATTCAGATGAAAAAAAGGGAAAAGATAAAGCAACAATGCCGTGGAGTATCGGTTTTGAGAATGTACATTTTGTTGACAACAATATTGAGTTTATATCCTCAGATTTTTCCACTCGAATAAATATTGATAGCCTTTTATTAGCTCAGTTTTTTAGCTGGAAACCGGCCCAGGCGACTAACTTTTCATTTTCATCACGACTTAATGGCGCTCCTATTTCAGGGAATGTCGAGATGGCGGCATTTATAGACGAGCCATTGTTTGAAGGTAATTTGAAAATTGATTCTTTAGATATAGGCGACTTTATAGTCTTTTCTGGTGGCTCTCTTGAAGCATTGAGCGGTAATTTATCAACCGATATTTCTTTTTCATTATCAGTTTTAAACTCGGGTATAAACTATCGTCAGGAAGGGGGTGTTAGCCTGAAGAATTCCAAAGTTGAAATTGGTGATGCTCAGTTAGCACACCAAAAAATATCCTGGAAAGGCACTGTTAATTATTCCGAAGAAAACAACAAAACAGATGGCACATTTAAAGGTTTAATTAGCCTGCAAGACTCTAAAATTGGAATTGGCGACACGGAGCTAGTACACCAGAAAATAGTATGGAAAGGCGCTGTTAACTACTCGGAAGAAAATAACAAAAAAAAGGCCACCGGCAAAGGATCAGTTAGCTTGCAAGATTCCAGAATTGGACTTGGTGATACAAAACTGGCACACCAAAATATAGCCTGGAAAGGTACTGTCGACTACTCGGAAGAAAACAACAAAACAGGGGTCACCGCCAAAGGAGCAGTTAATCTGCAAGATTCTAGAATTGGGATTGGCGATACAGAACTAGCACATCAAAAAGTAGCCTGGAAAGGCACCGTTAACTACTCCAAGGTAAACAATAAAATAGATAGCACTGCAAAAGGCTCAATTAACCTACAAGGTTCTAGAATTGGATTTGGTGATACGGAATTAGTACATCAAAAAGTAGCCTGGAAAGGCACAGCTAACTACTCCGAAGAAAACAATAAAATAGATAGCACTGCAAAAGGCTCAATTAACCTGCAAGATTCTAAAATTAGAATTGATGACACCGAGTTAGCACACCAAAAAGTGACCTGGGAAGGCACTGTTAATCACTCAGAAAGAAAAAACAGGGAAAATACGACAGCTAACGGGATGCTGAATTTCTTTAAGCACAGAAACAGCTTAAGTTCTCCAGAACTTGATACAACGATTGAAACTGCCCAATGGAACGGGGAGCTTCTCTTCAATAAAGTTGCTAAAAAGAGCTATTTTAAAGCGCATGGAAAGGTAGTGGCTTCGGATATTAACAGCCAAAATCGTCAAACTAAGCTGACTGTTCTTAGGCTTGGTAAGCTGACATTGGATGCACTTTCGATCGACCAACCAGAAAATATATCGTTATCAAAAGCGGTGATTGACGAGCTAACGGTTGCTCAGAGACAGGGTAATAATAAGCCGTTAATAAAAAGTGCGAAAGTCACGCTTGATAAAATCCAGTTGAAGGATTTATCAAACATTGACTTTGAAGAGGCCAATATTGATACATTAATTGCTGATCTTGATCTTGATCAGCAAGGTAACTTAACTTTGCTGGATGAACTGATTGACAGCCTCAAGCCAAAATTTGCTGAGAGTAGGTCAAGAAAGATACCGGCATCAACGAAACGTACTGATACAAAGAAACAAAAGCTTACATTTCGCGTTGGTGGCATCAAAATCCGGGGGAATAGTGAAATTAGTGTTACATCGGCCATGATGAAAAATTCGGCCAGGAAAGAAATTCAGCTCAAGAATGTTTCTATCGGAGAAATTAATAACGGGATGCCACAAAACTTTACGCCGTTCAAGCTTGCGGCGACAATCAACACGCATTCTAAATTATCGCTGGTTGGCAGCGCTAAACCTTTTACCGAAAAAACAAATGTTCAGATTATCGCAAATTTGGATGCACTTGAACTGGCCGATTTCTCACCATATATTCGCCAGCAGCTTGGTTACAATGTTCGAAGTGGCCAGTTAGATGCTGATGCCAAAATTGATATTAAAGAAAATATTCTAGATGGTGATATTAAAACAAAGGTTCATAGGCTAGTCTGGGTGCAGTCTGATTCGGTAAAAATCGCCAAAATGGCAGAGAAGCTGGCCATGCCGCTTGACTCCGCCTTGTCGCTGCTACGCGATAAAAGTGACGATATTAAATTGACTATCCGTGTAAGTGGTGATGTTTCCGAACCTGATTTTGAGGTTAGTGATGCAATCAATGCAGCGGTAACGTACTCATTGAAGAAGGCCATATCGGGCTATCTTTCATATGCTTTTTATCCATATGGCCTAGCCTACTTGGCTGCGGAAAAAACCTATGATATGGCAAAGAAATCGCAGGTTGGCCTAGAAGTCGTTGAGTTTAAACCGGGGGATAATGCACTATCTGATCAGTCAAAAGAAGATGTAGCGAATATTGCTAAACTGATGAAAAGGAGGCCGTGGGTGAAAATACAGATTTGTGGTTATGCAACCGATAGTGATCACCTGAAAATGATTGAACTGGAAAAAGATAAGAAAAGGCATTCAGATGATAGTTTGCTAGACGCTAGCTTGTTGGGTCTGGCAAAGAGGCGTGCTTCTGTGGTCAAGTCGTACTTAATTTCAGTTTATAAGATTAATGCAAAGAGACTCACTACTTGTTCTCCTACGCTTACAGATGGGAAAGAGCAAACGCCAAGAGTGGAGCTATTAATTTAAAATTGAAAAGCCATGAATAAAATAGGTTCTAAATTAATCGCTGGCCTGATGG
>QNFJ01000072.1 GCA_003646305.1 Gammaproteobacteria bacterium
AAAATGCTGATAATGAAGCGGCTCTTGAGCGCTTTCAAGCGGATTCTCAAACAGAAAATGTAGCCCTAACAACGGATCATCAGGCGGAAATGGAGCAGGCTGAGCGCAAAAATGCAGAGCTTGTCGATGAAATGGAAGCGCTTAAAGAAGGGCTTGAGAAGGTTAAGGCTGAGCAGCGGGAAGAGAGCGATGCGGCCTCTGCGTTAATGCAGGAAAAACTGGCGCTGGGAGAAAAAGTTGGGCAGTTGACTGAAGATGTTGTGGCTCTTAAGTCTTTTGAGGCAGAGTCTGTGACGCTTGCGGAATCCCTGGCTAACGCAGAAAGGGAGCTGGAAGTCACGAAAGGAGCTTTGCAGGATAAAGACTCTGATCTGAGCAGTCAGAATACTGAGGCAGAAAAACGTGAAGGTGAATTAAAAGAGCAGGCCGAGGCGCTTAGCCTGGATGTTGATCAATTGACGGAGCAGCTAAGGGAGATGGCGTTGAGCGTAAGCTCTAGCGAAGAGGCTGCAAAACAGAAGGCATCAGAGTATGAGTCTAAGGTCAGGGATCATGAGGTGCTGGCTGATGAAGTTGAGTCGTTATCCAGTCAGCTGATTGAGTCACAGAAATTGGCCGAATCCAGAGAGGACGAGCTAAAGTTTAACGAGTCAACGTACGCTGATAAGTTGACAGCTCTTGATGGAGAACAGGCGCAGTTAAAAGATGAAATAGCGAGTTTGCGTGCTGAGGCGGATGAGTTGTCTCTACGACTCGACGAAAAAGGTAAGGCATTAATAGAGCAGGAAGAGAAATCATTTTCTCTACGTAAGGAAAGCGCAGTTCTGGAACGCCGAATGAGTGAGATTAGAGAAGGTGATGGCGACTTGTGGCCAGATGATGGTGAGGTGATCTCGATGCGTGAAGAGGTTGCTCGAATCACAGAAGAAAAAAAGCAAATAGTTGAAGAGAAAGCACTTTTGGGTGAACAAATAGATTCTTTAGTTGAGCAAAATGAAGAGTTAAAGACAGTTGTCCAAGAGTTTGTGGTGGCCTCGGAGAGTCAGCAAAGTAGTGGTGCTGATATTGACTCTTTGAAGACCGAGCTGGAGATGGTCAGAGAGCAAGCGGCTTCTGATGTAGAGGCAATGACTGGGCAGATGGGTGAGGCTCAGAGCAAAGTAACAGCGCTGGAGAAAGAGCTGGAAAAGGCGCGAGAGCAGGGCGAAATGCACGTTGAGAGCTCATTGTTAGATGGCGTGGTAGCGGCTGATAATGATATTTTTACAACTATTGAAGAACAGCAACCAGCGTCACCAGTCGGCTCTAGTGTGAATAGGCGCTCTCAACGGAAAAAAAGTAAGGTAATCCCGGTAGTGGTCGCTATCCTGATACTTGGTGCTGCAGGGGCGGCTGGATTTTTAACCAAACAAGGGCGAGCTTTGCTTGGTTTGGCTCAGCCTGAGATAGAGGTACAGCAAAAGAGAGAGAAGCCTGCCGACATTATTGACGATGAGGTTACGCCAGTAAAAGAAACTACTATTAAGCGGAGGCAAGATGGGGCGAAATTTGGTTCTTTATTGGAAACTGTATCGCCTGATCCAGTTTCAGCAGAAGTGAGTGGAGTGAAAAAGAGACTTCCAGAAACTAAAGAAGAAGTCGTATTTTCGGCTGGCGGAGCAGAAGAAGATGAGGATGAGCTATTACTGGATGAAGAGGGTGATGAGCTATTTTAGGTTTTAACTAATCATTTTTCAGGAAACAAAAAAGCCTGCGACACTCAATGTCGCAGGCTTTTTTGTTTTGTAAAGAGGGTGTAACTTTTTACTTAATTTTGGATTCTTTGTAGGAAACATGCTTACGAACAACGGGATCAAATTTTTTGATCACCATTTTTTCAGGCATGGTTCTTTTATTTTTTGTCGTTGTATAAAAATGACCTGTTCCCGCACTAGAAACGAGTTTTATTTTATCTCTCATCGTGATCTCCTTTAGACTTTTTCGCCGCGACCGCGGATTTCAGCGAGGACGGTTTCAATGCCGCGTTTGTCGATAATACGCATTCCTTTTGCAGAAACCCGAAGGCGCACCCAGCGGTTCTCGCCTTCAACCCAGAAACGGTGATGGTGGAGGTTAGGTAGAAACCGGCGTTTAGTTTTGTTGTGTGCATGAGAAACATTGTTTCCCGAAACAGGGCGTTTGCCGGTGACTTGACATACTCTGGACATGGTCAACCTCTTGACTGAAATTCGTTAAAATCGCCATAGGGCGAAAGAGCCGAACTTTATACCAAAAATGAGGGCAATAGTAAACTTGATTTGTCTTTTTTGCTCAAATAAGACCATTTTCGGCGAATGACCAGCCATTTTTGTCGCCAATGATAAAATGATCGAGAAGACGAATTTCTACCAATGACAAAGCCTGCTTCAGTTTTTCGGTTATCTGTTTATCCGCCTGACTGGGTGTTTGGTTTCCTGATGGGTGGTTGTGGGCAATGATAATGGCAGCGGAATTGTATTGAAGCGCTTTTTTGACAACTTCGCGAGGATGAACCGAAGCACTATCAATGGTGCCCTGGAAGAGTATTTCGAACTTGATTACTTTATGGCTATTGTCGAGAAAAAGACAGGCAAATAGCTCTTGAGAACGATTCCTGAGCTGTGCGGTTAGGTAAGCGCGAGTGGTTTCGATGTTTTCAATCGCATCTCCACGGCGGAGCGATTCGTGAAGATGGCGCTTTGTCATTTCGACTACCGCCTGTAGGAGCGCGTACTTTGCTGGTCCAAGGCCGGGGCTTTTACAAAAGTGTTGTAGGTCGGCCTGAAGCAGAGCTTGAAGTGAACCATGTTTGCTAAGTAGTTCTCTTGAAAGGTCGACAGCAGTTTTCCCTTTTATGCCCGTCCGTAAAAAAATGGCGAGCAGTTCAGCATCTGACAGGGACTGAGGTCCGCGGTTAAGTAGTTTTTCACGAGGGCGTTCATCGGCTGGCCAGTCCTTTATGCTCATATTCTCTCCTTGAGTTTGCCGAAATAATAGAAGCATTTGGCGGAAATTGCCATAATGTGCAACTAGTTAGAATATTTGAGGTAATGCGTTGAGCATTCTTGAAGGTAAAAAAATATTGCTGGGTATCACTGGTGGAATCGCAGCTTATAAATGTGCTGAATTAACCCGTCTGTTGAAAAAAGAGGGTGCTGAAGTTCGAGTCGTGATGACGGAGGCTGCTACTCGCTTTGTGACACCACTCACCTTTCAGGCGCTATCCGCTAATCCCGTTTCAACAAGCCTGCTGGATGCCGATGCAGAAGCAGCGATGGGGCATATTCATCTGGCACGTTGGGCAGATCTTATTTTGGTTGCACCGGCAAGTGCCGACTTTATGGCTAAATTGCGGGCAGGGATGGCAAATGATCTGCTCTCAACGCTTTGTCTTGCGGCTGACGCGCCGATTGCGTTGGCGCCGGCCATGAACCAGGGGATGTGGTTAAATCAAGCGACACAGGAGAATAGCGCTTGCCTCGAGCAGCGATCAATCAAACTTTGGGGGCCGGTAAGTGGAGAGCAGGCTTGCGGTGAAACGGGTCTGGGTCGGATGATGGAGCCGCAGGCCTTGTTAGAGCAGATCGAATGGTTTTTTTCGCCGGAGTTGCTGAGCGGTGTTTCTGTCCTAATTGATGCGGGGCCCACGCAAGAGGCTATCGATCCGGTTCGCTTTGTTAGTAACCGTAGCTCGGGAAAAATGGGTTATGCCATTGCGAGTGCGGCAAAAGGAGCGGGCGCTAAAGTTTGCCTGGTGAGTGGGCCTGTTGCCTTGCCTGTGCCAGCGGTAGATGAGTTTGTTGCGGTGAAAAGTGCTGCAGAAATGGCCGAGGCGGTTATCAGTAGAGCGCCCGGTTTTGATATTTTTATTGCCACCGCTGCAGTTGCTGATTACCGCCCTACGCTTATCGAAGGCAAAAAAATTAAGAAAAAAGCCGACACGGTGGTGATTGCCTTAGAGAAAACAGAAGATATTCTTGCGACTGTTTCAGCGCTGAAAAAACGGCCATTTTGCGTTGGTTTTGCGGCCGAAACAGATTCGCTTGAAAGCTATGCGCGAGGGAAGCTGAGAGCGAAAAACCTGGATATGATTGCGGCAAATAAAGTAGCAGGTTCTAGAGGTGGTTTTGAGTCGGATGAGAATGCGCTGCACCTTTTCTGGGATGGCGGAGAACAGCTACTTGAAATGGCACCTAAATCGATACTGGCTGATCAGTTAATCAACATAATTGCAGAAAAAAAGCATGAAAGTTCAATTTAAAATTTTAGACGATCGGTTGGGGAAACAGTTTCCTTTGCCAGAATATGCGACAACAGGTTCTGCCGGGTTGGACTTGCGAGCCTGTTTAGATGAAGCATTAACGCTGATGCCCGGGCAAACTGAGTTAATTCCGACAGGCATGGCGATTCATATTTGTGATCCAGGTTATGCGGCAATGCTATTACCGCGCTCTGGATTAGGGCATAAGCACGGGATTGTTTTGGGTAATCTGATTGGGTTAATTGACTCAGATTATCAGGGGCAACTTTTTGTCTCATGTTGGAATCGTGGTAATCAATCATTTGTAATAGAACCAGGTGATCGAATATCTCAAATGATCGTTGTTCCTGTTATTCAGGTTGTACTTGAGCAAGTTGAAGCATTTGATACAAGTGACCGAGGTGCTGGTGGTTTTGGGCATACTGGAAAAGGGTGAGCGGGGTAATAAGCAGCTTTCCCAATTTCGCCTACTCTTAAGGCCATTAAGGTCAGCTATGCTTTCGGTGTTGTGCACAATTGAATAAAAGATAGGCGGATTCTCTAGAATGAGTTTGAAAAAATTTTTCTCTTCGTTGGTGGTGATAATAGCCTTGCTCATCGCTCTGGCAACGGCAGGTGTCCTGGTTTTTCTTGGCCAGCAGAGCCAGGCGGAGTCTCAGTTGAGACTAAAAATGACTGCACAAAGTCTTGCGGATGGGCTGTCGGCCATTGTTACGCATGTAGACCATGTGATGAGTGGCATTGCAAAGGAAGAGGGGTTGGCGGAACTATTGGGTTCTGGTGATGGCGCATTGTTGGAAGAGCAGGAAAAGAGATACTCAGCCCTTTTATTGAGTGCGAACAAAGTCGCTTTGCTTCCACGTGGTTTTTCCGATGCGGAGTTTACCTCCCAGCCGGGGATCGGCTTTGCTGATCTGGAGTTAGTTCACCGTGCAGAATTAGGTGGCAAGCCTCTTTCGCCAGGTTTTTTTGGGGTGGTGGGCTCCCAAAATGCACATATGGGGATGGCAAAGGCGATAAAGCTGAATGATAAAGTAGTAGGTGTTTTGTATGTGAGCTATTCGCCGTCAATTTTTCAGAAGATATTTTCTCGCTCAGCTAAGAAAGGCGAGCTGATAACCCTTAAGCAAGGTAAATTAGTTTTAGCAACTGCTGGAGATGCTTCCCGTTCGAAAGAAGAATCAGATGGAGAGGTGCCTGTTGCTTCGACCGACTGGGCTGTCGACTATCGTCTGTCTGAGCGCTCTTTGATGGCGAAGGCTTTTCAGGAGTGGGTGGCGATACCTGCATTCGCAGGTATTACAATTTTATTGGTGGGGCTGGTTGTGTTTTTGAGGGCAAGGCAGCTTGCTGAATGGACACGACTCGATCAGGTGACGATCATTCGTTTGGTAGAGGCTCTGCTTGAGGGCTCGTTTGTTAGAGGCAGCTATCCAGTCAATCTTGTAAATTTCCAGGGGACAATTGACAGTATCCTCGCTTTTCAGAGAAAAGAGAGAGGTAGTGTTAATTCGGTTGCGAAATCGACAGCGGTGGAGGAGCAGTCCGATGAAGATTCGTTGGTACCCGCTAACCTGTTATATATGAATAACGGCATTGAACTGGAGGCAGAGGGAGTGGACGATACAAAAGTCCCTCAATCAATTTTTCGAGCATACGATATTCGAGGTGTTGTCGAAAAAACGTTAACGACAGAGCTGGTTTATGATATTGGTCGTGCGCTGGGTAGTGAGGCTTATGAGGCAGGTCAACAGACAGTTATTATTGCGCGCGATGGACGATTATCAAGTCCAGAGCTGAGCCAGTCGCTTGCAAAAGGGTTGCAGGATAGCGGCCGTGATGTGATTGACCTAGGCATGGTGCCAACACCTGTGCTTTATTTCGCAACGCACTATTTGGGGAGCAATTCAGGAGTAATGATCACCGGAAGCCATAATCCACCAGACTATAATGGTCTAAAAATGGTAATTGATGGCGAAACGCTTTCAGGTGAAAGGATAGGAGAGCTCCGTGAAAGGATAATTAATGGGGATCTTTTAAGTGGTAATGGTAGTTATGAAACGCGCGATATTGCCGCGGATTACATCAGCACTATCACTGGAGATGTCCATTTAGGTCAGCCAATGAAGATTGTTGTCGACTGTGGAAACGGTGTGGCTGGTGAATTTGTGCCAACGCTGTTCAAGACGATGGGTTGCGAGGTTGTTGAGTTATATTGTGATGTCGATGGGTCTTTTCCAAATCACCATCCAGACCCGAGTAAGCCGGAGAATCTTGAGGTGCTTATTAAAAGAGTCCGTGAGGAAGAGGCGGATCTTGGGCTGGCTTTTGATGGTGATGGCGATCGGCTGGGTCTTGTCGATTCAAAGGGAACTGTTATTTGGCCAGATCGCCAGATGATGCTGTTTTCAGCCGATGTCTTATCAAGACAGCCCGGTGCGGATATCATTTTTGATGTGAAATGCACTCGTAATCTGGCGACTGAAATTGTAAAGCACGGTGGGCGCCCCATTATGTGGAAGACTGGGCACTCACTGATCAAAGCTAAAATCAAAGAGACGGGTGCGATGCTGGCTGGTGAGATGAGTGGGCACATCTTTTTCAAAGAACGTTGGTATGGTTTTGATGATGGGCTTTATGCCGGTGCTCGGATGATTGAAATTATTTCGGCAGACAGCCGGAGTAGTCAGGAAATTTTTGCAGCGCTTCCCGATAGTATTAACACGCCTGAATTGACGGTCTCACTGCAAGAGGGTGAGAATTTCAAATTCATTGATGCAATTTTATCTGTGGCGAAATTCCCGAATGCCAGCGTCAACACAATCGATGGTTTGCGTGTTGATTTTTCTGAGGGGTGGGGGCTGGTTAGAGCCTCCAATACAACGCCCTCTCTGGTTATGCGGTTTGAGGCAGACACACGTGCGTCGCTGCTAGAGATCCAGGATCAATTTAGAGAACTTATGAAGAAAGTTAAACCAGATATTGACTTGCCATTTTAAAGGTTACTTATAGGTTAACTGGACCAAAAAGCGCTCCGCACCGGGGCGTTTTTTGTTGCTGGCCTTTTATGTGTAAAAATGGACATTATCAGGTAATTATCCCCGACAAAGAAGATTATGAATAAGCAGATGATATTAGAGCAGGAATCAGCCAAAGAAATTGCGCATGTTTTAACTGAAGCATTGCCTTATATTCAACGATTCAAAGGTAAAACCGTCGTTATCAAATATGGTGGCAACGCAATGACCGATGATGCGCTAAAGAACAGTTTTGCACGTGATATTGTGTTGATGAAATTAGTTGGCATCAATCCTGTTGTGGTTCACGGCGGGGGGCCACAGATTGGTAATTTACTGGAGAAACTTGGTAAAACAAGCCATTTCGTGGGCGGGATGCGCGTTACCGATAGTGAGACCATGGATGTGGTTGAAATGGTGCTCGGTGGGCTGGTTAACAAGGAGATTGTTAGCCTGATTAACCGGCACGGCGGTGCTGCGGTCGGCTTGACAGGGAAAGATGGCGACCTGATCCATGCACGAAAGATCGAGCTGAAAAGTAACGCGCCTGAAATGAATGCGTCTGAAATGATTGATCTGGGTCATGTGGGCGAGGTCGAGAGTATCGATTCATCAGTCGTTGATATGTTGATTCAGAGTAACTTTATTCCAGTGATTGCCCCGATAGGGGTTGGGCGTGACGGTCGTTCTTATAACATTAATGCAGACCTTGTGGCGGGCAAGATGGCTGAGGTGATGGGTGCTGAGAAGCTAATATTGCTGACTAATACAGCGGGTTTGCTGGATAAGCAAGGCAAGCTTTTAACTGGCCTCTCTCTTGATGAGGTTGAGGTTCTTTTTGAAGATGGGACGATCAGTGGCGGGATGATTCCTAAAATTCGTTGCGCTACCGAGGCGCTAATGGCGGGCGTCCATAGCTCCCATATTATCGATGGCCGTGTTGAACATGCTGTTTTACTTGAGCTGCTGACAGATAAGGGGATCGGGACGCTGCTTCTACGAAAATAGGCTTATTGTTTAGAGGCAATAAAAGCAGGGAATTCGGAAAGAATTGTTTGAACTTTCGGGCTGCTGCAAAGTTCCTGGCCAATATTTGAAAGTTTGCACTCGGCATCAAGGAACAGCTGTGTCTCTTGTTCATTGCTGCCTACAATCAGGGTGGCTGTCAGGCTTAGGTCCCGATCAACGACGGGTCTCCTCGTCATCAAGATAGTTTCTGTCTCGATTTGAAGGGGGGTTGTGGCATGTTGATTAATGTAACGTTTTGTCCATAACCAGGCTTTTCTGCAAACGGAAGGACTCTTGCACTCAATAACGCTAATTATCGCATGCGGGTCTGCACTATTTTTCAATTTGGAAGGACCTTTCAGCTGCTTTTGGAGCGCGACGAACCGTTGATTGTCCTTTTTAAACTTACCCATGAGCCGCTCATTTTCTCTTTTGTGCGCGATAATTTTATTCTCGTTTTCTTTAATTTGTCGCCGTGTGGCATTAATTTCATTAAGTAGTTGTTGGGGAACATTTATTCCATTTCTTTCTAACCCCGCAGCTCTTTTTTGCTGTAATGTAAGTTGTGCTTCCAGGCGGTTTATATTGTCTTGTGTGAGCCGGCTTAGCAGGTTGAGCGTTTGCTGCCTTCCTTTTAAGGTCATCTGAATTTCATCAGTATTTCGGAATGTGCGGAGAAGAACGCGGTCACTGGCTAGTTGTTCAGCAATAATTTTCTGTTTCTCCGCGCGAAGTGTTGCGAGCCGTTTCTCCTGTTCTAATTGTCGTTTTGTTTTGGCTGCTTCAATTTTTTCCAGAGTGATCCCTTTTTCACTTAAACGAGAGCGCCCATATTTCGAGTCAGTGGGTAGGACAATGTCGGAATAATGGACCTTCCCCTGTTCATCAACCCAGCGGTATAGCTGCTTTGATTGTGCAGTATAAGGTTGAATTGCTAACAGCAGGGCTAGAAGGAGAAATTTATAGTTTGATGGACCCATAAGTGCTTGTTGATTTATAAAAAACCGGTTTCCGAACTACGAAGCATAGCGGTTAATGGCAGTGAGTCAATAAGCGTTGCTTTATCTGAAAAAAGCTGGTGGCTGTTTTTTTAGAAAACCTAGCTATATTAAAGCACAGAACTTATCTAGAGAGCTTATCGATTGAGGCTTCAATAGTAATTGGGAACAAACGAAAAATGAAAATTAATAACGGAACTCTGAAATCAAAATTTATACTGGTGATCTCCGTCAGTTGTTTAGTCCTTGTTA
>QNFJ01000073.1 GCA_003646305.1 Gammaproteobacteria bacterium
CTTCTGGCTGAGATGAGAGTTTACTTATAAACTCTTCTAACTTCATTTGGCCGCCGATTCTTGTTTGATCAGCTCATTGATAAGGTTGATAACGGCTTTATCAGATCCCGCCATCTTTTTTGTGATGAGGTATTTCTGAGCAACAACGATAGATGGGGTTGTGATTTTAGGGTTATCCGCCCATTCGCTACTAAGTCGTTTAAAGTTGGCCTGTAGGATGTGGGTTGGCAAATTACCATTGATCTCCTGTTCACCATTAAACGCGACCAGCTCTTGCATGGAGTTGAGTCCAGGTGGCGTTTGGTTGAGTGCTTTAAAGAGTGCAGCGTTAACATCATCTCCTTTACCGAGCATTTCGGCGCGGGTGTAGCTGAGCGCAAGTGCCCAGTTCTTTTGGCCGAGTGTGCTGGGGCGACGAATAAAATAGACGTTCTCTGGTAGCGTTTGCAACCAACTATTTAAGTGACTATTAAGCTCAAGACTGGCTGGATTACTGTAATCGTAAAAAAAAGTGACCTCTATTTTGCCTTCGACGTAGCGGCTGCTTTTTAGCGCTATTTTTTGATAGTGAACGCCTTCTTTATAATCGGCGGCCAGCAGGCTGTTCGAAAAGAGGAGTGTCAGTAGCGATAAGGCGACCAGTAAGTTTTTTTTGTTCATTGAAAAAATAGTTCGTTGAGTTTTTCACCGGGTTCATCAGCGCGCATGAAGGACTCACCGACTAGAAAGCTATGCACTTCGTGCTGTCTGAGCAGAGTAATATCTTCTTTGTTGTGAATGCCGCTTTCACTGACGACAAGGTGGTTATCAGGGATTTCTGAAAGCAGATCAATCGTCGTGTTGAGTGAGGTCTCAAAGGTGCGCAGGTTGCGGTTGTTGATACCAATAAGCGGAAGATCAAGCTTGAGAGCCCTTTCTAGCTCGTGACCATCATGAACTTCGGTAAGCACATCCATTTGTAACTCGGTTGCCAGCGAAGAAAGGTCGCGCATAAGCGGATCATCGAGTGCAGAGACAATCAAGAGGATACAGTCGGCTCCAAGTGCTCTTGATTCAAAGATTTGATAAGGGTCGATCATAAAATCTTTTCGGAGAACCGGCAGGCTCACCTGCTTGCGGGCATCGAGAAGATATTGCTCATCACCTTGAAAAAAGTCGTGATCAGTTAAAACGGACAAGCAAGCAGCGCCGCCTTTTTCATAGCTTTCAGCAATTTTAGCAGGATGAAAATCGGCTCTGATCACCCCCTTACTGGGTGAAGCCTTTTTAACCTCGGCAATCACAGCGGGAAGGTTTTGATCGATATTCTTTTTTAATGCGCGATAAAAACCTCGGCAAGAATCAGCGGCTTCAGCCTCTTCTCTGACTGAAGCCAGAGGCCGTTTTGATTGTCGCTCAGAAACCTCTTCAGCTTTGCGAAGCAGAATCTTTTTGAGCACATCTGGTGGATTGGGTTTGCTCATGAGGAAAGCTGGTTGGTCACTTTAACCAGTTGCTCTAATTTTTCGAGCGCGCCACCTGAGTCGATTGCATCGGTGGCCAGCTTGATTCCGGCCTCCAGTGAGTCGGCAAGGTCAGCAGCATAAATCGCTGCACCTGCATTGAGTAAAACGATATCTCGTGCAGGTCCCGTTTGTTGTTCGAGAACATTTTTGAGAACAGATAGACTCTCTTCTATACCACCAACCGCGAGCGCTGAAAGTGGTGCGCGTTCAAAACCAAACTGCTCGGGTGTCACCTCGTAACAGGTCACTGCTCCCTCTTTTAACTCTGCAATCTGGGTCGGCGCATTGATACTGATTTCATCAAGACCATCATCGGCATGTACCACGAGAACATGCTTGCTACCGAGATTCTTCAGTACATGAGCGAGTGGCTCTTGCCACTTTTTATCAAACACGCCCATCAATTGGTGAGCGGCTCCTGCTGGGTTTGTTAGCGGGCCAAGCAGATTAAAAAGTGTTCGCACCCCAAGCTCTTTACGAGGGCCGATTGCATGTTTCATGGCGCTATGGTGTTTGGGTGCAAAGAGAAAGCCAAGGCCAATTTTTCGAATACACTGGCGAACCTGATCGGGAGTTAGGTCAAGATTGACCCCCGCTGCTTCCAGCACATCAGCACTTCCTGAGCGACTGGAAACAGAGCGATTACCATGCTTCGCCACTTTGCCGCCCGCAGCTGCCACCACAAAAGCAACGGTTGTTGATATATTAAAAGTGTTACAGCCATCGCCGCCTGTTCCACAGGTATCGATAAGGTGTGGCTCATTTAGCGATATTTTAGTGGCTAACTCCCGCATCACCTGAGCGGCAGAACTGATTTCATCAACCGTTTCACCCTTGGCACGCAAAGCAACCAGGAAACCACCAATTTGGGCGGGTGTTGCGCCGCCACTCATGATGGCTCGCATAATTTTACGCATATCGGATGGCTGTAGATCCTTATGATCCAGCAGTGTTTGGATAGCAGTTTGAATATTCATCGTTTTAAAAAATTCTCCAGTAGGTCGAAACCATGCTCTGTCAGGATAGATTCCGGATGAAACTGAACACCTTCAATATCCAGCTCTTTATGACGGATACCCATAATTTCTTCAAAGTTACCCTCAGCATCCTTTGTCCAGGCGGTGATCTCAAGGCAATCGGGAAGCGTCTCTTTCTCTATCACCAGTGAGTGGTAACGCGTAGCGATAAAAGGGTTATTCAACCCCTCAAAAACCCCGTTGTCATAATGATAAACATCAGAGGTTTTGCCGTGCATAATCCGTTTCGCATGAGTAATCTTGCCGCCAAAGGCATAGCCGATGCTTTGGTGGCCCAGACAGACGCCAAGAATTGGAACGCTGCCGGCAAAAGCATGAATGGTATCCACAGAAATGCCTGCTTCTTTAGGCGTACAAGGTCCCGGTGAGATGACAATTTTATCTGGATTTAGCTGGCGGATATCCTCAACGCTTACCTGGTCGTTGCGAACAACGGTGACATCTGCTTTAAGCCCGCCCAAATATTGGACAAGGTTGTAGGTAAATGAATCGTAGTTATCGATCATTACAACTTTACGACGATTCATGAGCCTTGCCTTCCATCTATACCTGCTTCAGCCATGGTGACAGCGCGGAAAATTGCGCGCCCTTTATTCATTGTTTCATCCCATTCATTGCGGGGAACTGAGTCGTGGACGATTCCCGCGCCCGCCTGAATATGTAACTGACCATCTTTAATGACCGCAGTCCGAATGGCAATGGCTGTGTCGAGGTTTCCAGACCATGAGATATAACCCACTGCACCAGAATAAACACCTCGCTTGACCGGCTCCAGCTCTTCGATAATCTCCATCGCTCGTATTTTGGGGGCACCACTAACTGTTCCGGCGGGAAAGGTGGCTGAAAGCACATCAAAAGCATTGAGGCCCTCTTTCAATTCACCGGTTACATTGGAAACGATATGCATCACGTGGGAATAGCGTTCAATGAGCATATTCTCAGTCAATTCAATAGAATCAATTTTTGAGACGCGACCGGCATCATTCCGACCCAGATCGATCAGCATTAAATGCTCTGCCAGCTCTTTTGGATCGGCAAGCAGCTCTTTTTCCAGAGCAATATCTTCTTCAATCGTTGCGCCGCGTGGGCGAGTTCCAGCAATGGGACGAACCGTCACTTGACCCTCTTCCAGTCGAACCAGAATTTCAGGGGAGGAGCCAACCACATGAAAATCACCCAAATTCAGAAAGTACATGTAGGGCGAAGGATTTAGGCAGCGTAGTGCACGATAGAGATCAAGTGGTTGCGCCTGAAAAGGAATCGAAAGCCGTTGTGAGATCACGACCTGCATCACATCGCCTTCGACAATGTATTCCTTGATGCGCTTAACCGCTGCTTCAAAACCCTCTTGAGTAAAACCCGAAATAAAGTCAGATTCGGAGACTTTACGTGGTGAGTGTGACTGGCTTTTGGAATGAGCCTGAACTTCACGCAAACGCCGCGCAAGCTGGTTTAGTCGCTGTTGTGCCTGCTCCCAGCTATCAGTTTCTTCAGGGTTGGCGTGGGTGATAATTTGTAGTTTTCCACTAAGGTTATCAAAAACCAGAATCTCTTCTGACACCATCAGCAAAATATCAGGATTATCAAGGGGATCTTCTTTGCCTGTCGATTTTAACCGAGGCTCAATATAGCCAATCGTTTCATAGCCAAAATAACCAACCAGTCCACCATTAAATCGGGGAAGTCCGGCTATTTCGGGGACGTTAAAACGGCTGGAAAACTGCTCAACCCATTCGAGTGGATTACTGGTTTTTGCGGTTTCGATAACGTTGCCGTCTTTTTCGACACAAATGTCATCATTTTTAATCTTAACAACCGTCTGACAAGGAAGCCCAATGATCGAATAACGCCCCCATTGCTCACCACCGTGAACCGATTCAAAAAGATAAGAGTAGGGACCGTCAGCCAGTTTTATATAGGCACTGAGTGGCGTATCGAGATCAGCAAGAATCTCTCGGCTAACAGGAATGCGGTTATAGCCCTGTTGGGCCAGTTGTTGAAATTGTTCTAAGTTCATGAGATGGGGCTCTGCAAATATAATGTTGAAAAGTGGTTAAGTGCTTTTCATCTGTGCCATCGCACTCTATTTGCCTGCTCTTGTCTGTTGCTGCTCATGAGTATGCTGCCGATTCTATATTACTTTTAGATATTGTGGGATTTCGGCAACGGAGTTTATCACTCTGTCTGGGTGAAAGTCTTCTATTCTGCGCCCCTGGTTGTAACCGTAGTTAACGCAGATAATTCCAAAGCCAGCTGCCCTTGCTGCCAGAATGTCATTATTGGAGTCTCCAATCATCACGGCCTCATTTGCTGGACAGCCAAAATAGTCCGCTGTTTTGAGTAGAGGCATTGGGTGCGGCTTGATGTGTGGGTAGCTATCACCACCGACTACCTGCTCAAAATAACCCTCGATACCAAGCTGTGCCAGTATGGGCCGGACAAAGCGAAGTGGCTTGTTAGTGATGCAAGCGATCTTAACGCCGGTTTTCTGCAAGTTTTCCAGTCCATCATTAACTCCTTCATACAACTCGCTAAAGTGGCAGATATTTTTCTCGTACAGCGCGAGAAAAATAGAGAGTGCTTTCTCAAGCAAGGGGTGAGATTGCTCGGACTCCAGTTTTCGAGTCAGCATACGCTGCACTAATTTGGGCGCACCATTACCGACCCAATGACGCACCTGGTCGTCTGTGACCGATTCTAGCCCAAGCTCCGCAAGCATCTCATTACCCGCATAGGCGAGATCAAGCGCACTATCGACCAATGTACCATCAAGGTCAAAGGCAACCAGTTTATAGCCGCTTTTGTTCATTTTGCCTTGCTTAACTCATCGCGCATTTGTGAGATGACGTTCTGATAGTCAGATTGCCCAAAAATGGCTGAACCTGCGACAAACGTATCGGCACCTGCTGCAGCAATTTCGCGAATATTATCGATCTTAACGCCGCCATCAATTTCGAGGCGAATCTCTTTTCCACTGGCATCAATTAATTTGCGCACTTCGCGGAGCTTATCGAGTGTCGAGGGGATAAAAGATTGGCCGCCATAACCGGGGTTAACGGACATCAGCAATACCATATCAATTTTATCCAACAGATAATCGAGATAATGCAGGGGTGTTGCGGGGTTTAAAACCAGCCCTGCTTTGCAGCCATTCTCTTTGATTAGCTGAACCGTTCGATCAAGGTGCTCAGAAGCTTCTGGGTGAAATGTAATGTAGCTTGCGCCGGCTTTTGCAAAGTCAGGAATCAGTCGGTCAACAGGCTTAACCATCAGGTGGACATCAATTGGTGCGGTGATGCCGTAATTCCGAATTGCCTGGCAGACCAACGGACCGATAGTCAGGTTAGGTACGTAGTGATTGTCCATTACATCAAAATGGACAACATCTGCACCGGCTTTTAGAACATTATTAACCTCTTCACCCAATCGAGCAAAGTCGGCTGAGAGAATGGAGGGGGCAATCCAGAAATTCTGCATGGTTTTGTTTTAGTTAAAAAAAGTGGATACTTTACTTTATATGGGCGCAATCTGAAACTGGCCCAACAAAAAGAGACAATACTTATAAAAAATTGAAAGAGGATAGGTGATGGATAAAAAAGCAATTGCAATTGGTGTGGCTGTTTTTACCGGGTTATATATTTTTCATGTAGTGATTATTCCCCTTTTGGCCAGTATGTCTGATAAAAATATTTTAGCCGGTTCATTGATTTGGATGGCGCACCAGTCTTTAGGTTTCTTAACCTGTATCATTGCGGGGATTGTGGCCGGTGGGATAGCGGGAAAATCAGGCTTTAAGCATGGCTTTATTGTTGGCATGTTAGGGACTGTTTTGTCAGCATTGCTGGCCTCCATGATGCCGGAATCACCGATCAGTAGCTTTCCATTAGGCATAAGAGTTGTTAGCTGGTTGCTGGTGAATGGTGCGATTGCAGGGTTGGCAGGCCTTTTTGCTGTAAGTTTCATTGAGAAAAAGAATAGAAAGCCTGAGGACGAGAGTAAGGATAAAGGAGGCTTTGCAGCCTGATCGAGGCTGGGTAACCCAAATGACTGAAACAACAGAAACTGTCCCCGATAATCAGATGAACAAGGAACCAAAGTAAATGATCTCTATTGTAATGATACTGCACCTGTTATCCGCCACTATCTGGGTCGGCGGAATGTTTTTTGCTTATATGATTTTAAGGCCCGTAGCCGTTAGTGTGCTGGAGCCACCATTGAGGCTAGAGTTATGGCGACAGGTTTTTGGCCGATTTTTCCCGTGGGTCTCGCTATCGATTGTTGTCCTGTTTGCTAGCGGATTATGGATGACCTGGGCGATATTTGGTGGATTTGCGGGTGCGCCACCCTACGTTCATATCATGCTGACGCTGGCGATTATTATGGCAGGGCTATTCGGTTGGTTAAAACATAAGCCAGTCAAAAACCTCACAGAAGCGGTTATTGAAGAAAATTGGCAAAAAGCCGGTGAAATTTTGGCAACAATCCGTAAAATTATCGGCATTAATCTTTCATTGGGACTTCTGCTGATTGCTATCGCAAGTGGCGGGCGCTTTTTTTGAATTGAACCCCTCTTTTCCCGTACCTTAAATAATTACCTAAATTTGCATGAATAAAAGTTTTGCTACCAATTTTCTGGCAGCCCTAGTTGTTGTGGCCGGCTTTCTTTCGCCCGTTCAGTCAGAGTTAATTTTATCAGTGGGATTATTTGCTCTGTCGGGGGCAATCACCAACTGGTTAGCTGTCCATATGTTATTTGAGAAGGTGCCGCTTCTTTATGGGTCAGGCGTTATCCCTAGCCGCTTTGAGGAATTTAAGGGGGGTATTCGGCGGCTCATTATGTCGCAGTTTTTTACGCAGGAAAATATCGAACGTTTTATCGAGGCGGAAGAGGATTCAGCCAAAGGGGTATTGAATCTGGAACCAATTCTTAATGCGGTTAATTATGACCGGATTTTTCAGGCGCTTGTTGATGCCATAGCCGGCTCCTCTTTTGGGGCAATGCTGCAAATGGTCGGAGGGGAAGAGGCGCTTGAGCCGCTGCGAGAACCTTTCGAAGGGAAAATGCGTAGCGTTCTAACGGAAATGACAGAGAGTGAGCGTTTTAACGAAGCGTTACATGCTGGTTTGAACAAGCATCGTTTAGGTGCAGATATTGTTGAGAAGATTGAAACCGTCGTTGATAAACGCCTCGAAGAGTTGACGCCACAGCTGGTCAAAGAGATTATTCAGGTAATGATTAAAGAGCACCTTGGCTGGTTAGTGGTTTGGGGTGGTGTATTTGGTGGTTTAATTGGCCTGTTGGCCAGCTTTATCTAATAGATTTGTTAGTAGGGAGACTCAAGTGGGAAAGTTGATTAAAGGGTTACTGGGGATTATTGGCCTGCTGGTTGTCGTAGCCGTTGTTGTGCCGTTAGTGGTTGACCCGAATGAATACAAGGGAGAAATTACCGCAGCGGTCAAAGAGAGCACTGGGCGTGAGTTAATCATCGATGGTGATTTAAAACTCTCTCTATTTCCATGGATTGGGATTGAGATAGGAAAAGCAAGCCTGAGCAACGCAGCAGGGTTTGGTGATAAGCCTTTTGCGGCGATTGATGAAGTTAATGTAAAAGTAAAGCTACTGCCTCTTTTATCCAAAAAGGTTGAGGTGAGCACGGTGGTTTTAAAAGGGCTTGACCTTAATCTTGCTAAAAATAGCAAAGGGGTCACCAACTGGGATGACCTGACCAAAGCAGAAAGCTCAGAGGAACCTGCAAAAGAGGAGAAAGAGGCCTCCGAGTCAGAAGATTCCGGTGCGGCTTTAGCAGCGCTGGCGATCGGTGGCGTGTCGATTGAGCAGGCAAATCTACTTTGGGATGACCGTTCTAGTGGAGAGCGTTACGAGATCAATGACTTTAATATCAAAACAGGAAAATTGGCGATCGGTGAGCCGGTTGATTTTCAAATGAGCCTTGGTTTGGAAAGTGCAAAACCTAAAATCACCGCCGAACTTGAGATTGAGGCAAAAATTATTATCGACAGCTCACTGCAAAAGGTAACGATCGATGGCTTAAAGCTGACAACCGATGCAAAGGGGGAAACGTTGCCAAATGGCGCGGTTAATTTAACGTTGTTGGCTTCAATCATTGCCGATACAGCCGCTCAAAAACTGGATATCAGTGGGCTTAATATTCATTTTGATGAAACCACAATCACCGGTCAGGCAGCGGTTAACAACTTCGAAAAACCGGCGATCACATTTGCATTGGCCATTGATCAGATAAATGTTGATAAATATCTACCTCCAGCAGCAGAGGAGGAGACGTCAGGCTCAGTGGTTGCAACGCCAGCAACCGCTGCAGCGGCAGGAGGTTCGGCAGTACCCATGCAGACTTTAAGAGATCTGAATGTTGATGGAAAAATAACGATTGGAGAAGTGTTAGCAAGTGGCCTGACAATCGGTGATGTTGCTCTGGATGTGAAGGCGAAGAATGGCCTGATCAACACAAAACAGAGTGCCGGCAAACTTTATCAGGGGAGCTACCAGGGCGCGACTCGGCTCGATGCGCGGGGTTCAAAGCTCAAAGTTGCACTTAATGAGCACCTGGAAAGTGTGCAAATTGGTGCATTGCTAAAAGATATGTCGGGTGACGGGGCGGTTAGTGGGGTCGCTAATATTAACGCCAACCTGACCGGTATTGGCGCGGAGCCCGATGCAATCAAGAAAACACTAAATGGTCAGCTGGATTTCGCCATAACTGAGGGCGCAGTACATGGTATTAATGTAATGCAATCCATTAATCAGGCACAGGCACTGCTTAAGGGCAAGCCTGCGCCAGCTGTTAGTCAGGATGGAAACAAAACGGTCTTTTCAAAACTGACTGGTTCAGCAAAAATAACCAACGGGTTGCTACAAAAC
>QNFJ01000074.1 GCA_003646305.1 Gammaproteobacteria bacterium
TCCAGCCAGCCCACCATCAGGAGCCGTTTCTGGTGCAACTCCAGCTGCAGGCGGTTGGTTAGAGAGCGCGCCTGGGATACCCTGTACCGATGATGACTGACTTACATGCTCTTCAGTCTGCTCACTGCGAAGAGAAGAGCGCTCAGGATTATAGCTATCCTGAGTCTTTTCGGTAATTGTGAAATCGATATCTGCAGTGACCTGTGCCCTCATACCGGAAGGACCAACCAATGGCGCTAAAATCGTTTCAATCCGACCGATTAAATGATTCTCAACCTGCTGTTTATGATCAAACTGCTTTGATGTCAGAAAAACATCACTCGACCCATCTTCACTACTTAATAGCCGCCCAAGCTGATCAATTAGCGTCACATTACTTGATTCAAGCTGCGGTACACTCGACGCAACAAGGTGAACAATCGCTTCAACCTGGCCTTTATCCAATCCACGCCCTGAATAGAGTTTAACGACAACAGAGGCGCTGGCTTTCTTGCGTTTCCTGACAAAGGCCGACTGTTTGGGTAGCGCCAAATGAACCCGAGCCGAGCGAACATTCTGAATCGAGGTAATTGAACGGGCAATTTCACCCTCTATAGCCCGTTGATATCGTGCCTGTTCAACAAGCTGGCTTGTCCCAAAACTACTCTCTTTTTCCAGCAGCTCGAAACCCGTACCACTCCCTCTGGGCAGACCTTGTCCAGCCAGCTTTAAGCGAAGCTCATCTAATTTTCCGGCTGGAACCATTACAGAGCCAGAGGCCGCATCAATCTTATAGTCAACATTCAGCTTATTGAGCGAATCGAGTACTTCGTTTATCTCTTTTTCCGCCATGCTGGCGTAAAGAAGCGCGTAGTTTGGTGTTTGCGACCAAAGGACAACCGCCACACCAATTGCAACACTCGCTGCAATACCCAGCATGACGCCAAGCTGCCTGACAACCGGAATTTGCGTCAAACTTTGTGGCGGTAAAATCTCGTTTTCTGTTCTTGCTGCAACCATCGGATCAATTTCTTCTTATATTCAGATCAAGCCATCACATTGGCATATTCATGACATCTTTATAGGCCTCAACTAACTTGTTGCGCACCTGTACCATCGCCTGAAAGGAGACACTCGCTTTTTGAGCCGAGATCATCACTTCAGAAAGGCTTACATCATTCTCTCCCAACTGGAATTCGGTTGATAATTGCATTGCGGCCTGCTGATTATCATTGACTGCATTGATTGACTGTTTCAACACATTGGAAAAATCAGTTTGAGCGGTTGAACCCGTTTGCTCAGTCTGACCACTCGACTGGGCTGCCATCACTCGCATTTGTGCTAAAACCTGGTTTACATCAATCTGACTCATTTTTTAATCTCCGGATTTCTGTCACTTTATTCATTATTTAAAATACAAAGCAACTATCAAGCCAACAACTAGCAGGGAAGTGCGATACCTGCGTCACGCATTCTTGCAATTTTATATCTCAATGTTCGAGGGCTGATACCCAACCGGTCAGCCGTCACTTTTCGGCTACCATTTTCTTCTTTTAAAGTATCAATAATTATTTTTTCTTCTACGGAACGGAGCCCTTCACCAAGCCCTTCCGATGCAGGTTTGACGAGATGCTCTTCAGCCTGCACCCATTGAGGTTCTGCACCATCAAAATCATCTGTATAGGCAATGTCATCTGCACAAATTTTTCCATCTGTAAGTAATATCAGTGCCCGTTGAATTACATTCTCAAGTTCGCGGACATTACCCGGCCAGTTATGGCTCTGTAGTTTTTGCTCTGCAGCGGCCAGCAACTGCGGCAAGGGCTTGCCATATTTCCAGTGTTTGGCAATTAGTCTGTTGGCCAGAAGAGTAATGTCTTCTTTCCGCTCCCTTAGTGCGGGGACTCTTAAAGGAAAAACGTTGAGCCTGTAAAAAAGATCTTCTCTGAATCTTCCGTCTGACACGGCCTCTCGCAGATTCTGGTTTGTTGTTGCTAAAAGACGTACATCCAGTTTAATCACTTTGCGGCTACCGAGTCTTTCGACCTCTTTCTCTTGCAGGACACGCAATAATTTCGCCTGCAGACTAACATCCATTTCGGAAACCTCATCCAGAAGGAGTGTTCCCCCTTGCGCCTGTTCAAACTTCCCTGGCATCGCCTGATGTGCACCGGTAAAAGCGCCTTTCTCGTAGCCAAACAGAATGGCTTCCAACATATTTTCAGGAATGGCTGCGCAGTTAATCGCCACAAAAGGCTCTTTTTTGCGAGGCGAATTGTTATGAATAAACCGAGCTAAAACTTCTTTCCCCGTCCCGCTTTCCCCGTGGATCATTACACTCGCTTCACTTGCCGCAACACGCCCAGCAAGTTTCATTAGCGACTGCATTTTTGGGTCACGCGTCAAAACATCATCGGCAGGAGTAACTGCTGGTGCGATATGTTGGGAAACCTGAAGCGCAAGCTGATCTGCTTCAAAGGGCTTAACCATAAAATTAACTGCACCAAGCTGCATCGCTTCTACGGCTTTCTCAATCGTGCCATATGCCGTCATAAGCAAAACTGGCAACTCTGGGTGGTCTTGTTTAACCGATTCAAGAAGCTGGATACCATCAACCGGTGACATCTGAATATCGCTAATAATCAGGCGAAAATTCTGCCTTGAAAGCTTATCCAAAGCCTCCTTCCCATTAGCCGCACAGGTCACACTGTATCCAGACAATGCCAGCGTTTCACTCAATGCTTCACTTAATTCCGCATTATCTTCTACAATCAAAATATCTTTATTTCGCATCTTTAGAACTCCTCTATCCGCTCTTTAACGCTACCCGCTAACAGCTCATTTCCAGACAACAGCACCTCTACCTCTTCCGCAGGCAGTTCGACATGAAATGTCGTTCCGTGATCTACTTCAGACTCACACCAAATTCGCCCACAGTGAGCTGTTACAACACTTTCTGCTACGGCAAGCCCCAAACCTGTTCCCTGACTGCGTGTCGTAAAAAAAGGCTCAAATATCCTTTTTTTCTGCTCTTCAGGTATGCCGGGACCATCATCCAGCAGGGAAAGCCTGACTTTTCCTGGCAACGTTGATGTCACTGTAAGCTTTAATACTCCAACATCATCAAATGCTATCCGGGCGTTAGATATCAGATTTGATATCACACCTAACAAAGCATCTTCATTCCCTTTGAAATGGCTGTTTTTTGAGCTATTAATAATCTCAAAAGTGATTGAGCTACTTTGAATTTCACTGCCCACTGACTCTTTAATCTTTTCCAGAAAAGAGGCTAGATTGATTGCTTTCATCGAGTACTCCCCGTTGCGAGCAAAAACCAGCATGTCATTAACCTGCCTCTCCATATGGCGTAGACGGCCTAAAAGCTTTTCTGAAAAACGGCTTTTTTGCGCCTCGTTCAAGCGCGCATCACCCAGTTGTGAGGCATATAAAATTGCTGTGGATAGTGGCGTTCGTACCTGATGAGCCATGCTGGCGACCATTTCTCCCATTGCGGAGAGTTTTTTCTGATGATTTACCAGTTCCTGTAGTGCGTTCAGTTCACTCGTATCGGTCAAAAGGATAATTTTTTCCAGCGCATTATTACTCTCTACCCAACGTGAGGAGATTGAAACAACCCGCCCATCTTTCAATGTTCTTTCATGGGGGTTATCTGTTGCAACCTGCATGCTGCGTTCAACGACATCCCCCCATAATTGTTCGGACAAGGGAGAATTCAACAGCTCAATTGCACCGCTGTTATGCTCAACGATTTGGTTGTTTTTATCGAGAACGACAACACCACCAGGCAGTGCTTCCAGAAGTTGTTGCAAACGACTTGCTAACAACTCCTTTTCGATTAATGTCTTAAACCGCTCGTCTCTGGCTGCGGCAAGCTCCTGAGTCAAGCTAGCCACACGCTCTTCGAGCTCCTGATAAGAGTCTGTCAGATTTTGTGAGAGTTGATTAAAGGTGTTAAAAGCAACCTTTAGTTGTTCAGCTCGTTCGTCTTGAACACTTTGCAACACAATCTGCTTCCTGGTTAATTAGGGTCACCAATTGTGACCAACACTAATTAACTAGCAAACACTGTGCCTTTTGTATTTTTTCTTTATAATCAATGAAATAGACTTCTATTTTTGCAAAAAAGTCAGGTTGTTGACGCTTCATCCTGCCGCTGAAGGCCATACTTACGCATTTTTTCTACCAGGGTCGTCCGCCGCATCCTTAATGTTTTTGCTGCATGAGCAACCACCCCGTCACATTCCTCTAGTGCTTGCTGTATCAAACTACTTTCTAGGCTACTTAAATGCTCTTTCAGATCCAGACCACCTGCTGGCAAGTGATCAATCGCTGATTGGCGTGTAGGCGTATGCTCAGCCATTTCACTCACGATCATTGTTATATCGGGAATGTCGAGCTGGCGGTCATCGAGGTGCTGAAATTTTTCTGGAAGATCACCTCTATCCACAACACCATAAGGAAAAAGAATAATAAGTCTTTCAATGAAGTTGGCCAGCTCTCTTACATTTCCAGGCCAGCCGTGCTGGCAAAGCGCCATAACAGCACTCGGTGTTAGTCGCACGGAGCCTCTCTTCTCATGTTCCAACCTGCTGATCAAATCATTGATGAGTACCGGAATGTCTTCAATTCTTTCTCGTAATGCAGGCAGCTCTATTGGGAAAACATTCAAACGATAAAAGAGATCTTCACGAAAGCGATTTTCCGTTATTTCAAGCTCAAGATCACGATGGGTTGCAGCGATAATCCGAACATTACATTCGATTGTCTTGTTCCCCCCTACCCGCTCAAAAGTCCTTTCCTGAAGAACACGCAGAATTTTAACCTGCATATTCAGTGGCATATCGCCGATTTCATCCAAAAATAGCGTGCCACCCTCAGCCATTTCAAAACGCCCTTTTCTGGCGGAAAGCGCACCTGTAAAGGCACCTTTTTCATGACCAAATAGCTCACTCTCCAGTAGTTCTCCTGGAATAGCACCACAATTAACCGGCACAAAGGGCCCACTTTTACGGAAAGAGTGGTAATGCAGATTTCTGGCAACCACCTCTTTACCTGTCCCTGATTCACCCAGTATTAAAACAGTCGCCTCTGAATCAGCAACTTGCATCAGTAACTTCCGAACAATCTGAATAGCTCGACTGTTACCTGACAAACTTCTGAACAGTTCATTAGCCCTCTGCCCAGATTGCTTCCTCTTCTGTTTTTTTAGATTAAGCAATAGCTCACTCAACAGGATCTGGTTCGTTGGCCATTTCAGCACAGAAAATATTTTTTCCTCAACAGAGGAAGATAACTTTGCCCGCTTCTCTTTATCACCAACTAGAATAATTGGAGTATTCGGCAGCTGTTTTACCAACCCATTAATAAATGCACCCAGTCCATCACAACTTTCGGACACAAATGTAGCCGAGTAAGAATCATCTTCCAGCACCTGGCTTTTCGCCGTCTGAAAATCAATCTCAACAATCTCATGCCCCATAAACTCTAGAAGAAGCTTGAGTGACTGACATGCCTCGTCATCAACGCCAAGAACAAGTAATATTTTTTGCGCCATCATAAAAAAATGTCTACCTCTTTTCCTCAATCACACTGACGGTGGGCTCTCTCAACAAAAACGGTCTCGTTAGTACCGCAAATAAAGGCAGCAGTTAACCATTAAAGAAGACGATATGTCAAAATTTTGTCACTAGCACTATGCCACCTAGAATCCCCCTAATAGCAATCGACTCAATTGAAAAAACTTGACAGCGCCTGTGACAATCCGTAGAAATCACTCTGTGTTTATTATGAGTGCCATTCTTACCTTTTGAACGACCTTTCTCTTAGCCTACTTCTTGGCATCCTGTTTCTCCTTATTCTGTTGTCTGCTTTTTTTTCTGGCTCCGAGACAGCATTAATGACACTAAACCGTTACAGACTTCAGCATCTTGCAAAAAGCAACCACGCTGGCGCTCTCCGTGCACAGAAGTTACTACAACGTCCTGACCGCCTGATTGGGCTAATCCTTCTGGGGAATAACTTTGTTAATATCCTTGCGTCGTCTATTGCAACGGTTATTGCAATGCGCGTGTGGGGAGAGGCTGGAATCGCGATTGCAGCCGGCATTCTGACATTAGTCATACTGATCTTTGCCGAAGTGACCCCCAAAACACTTGCTGCAATTAATCCGGAAAAACTGGCCTTCCCGGCAGCCCTGATTTATACGCCTCTGCTTAAGCTGCTCTACCCCCTTGTCTGGATCGTTAACCTAATAGCCAACCAGTTACTGAAGCTTATCGGCGTCGATGTATATGATGAACAAAATGATGCACTAAGCCACGAAGAGCTACGCACTGTCGTCGTCGAAGCCGGTGTACTCATCC
This sequence comes from Gammaproteobacteria bacterium, assembly GCA_003646305.1. GTDB lineage: Bacteria > Pseudomonadota > Gammaproteobacteria > Methylococcales > UBA2780 > UBA2780. Next base: position 6,363 of record QNFJ01000074.1, read on the forward strand.
CTCAAAAGCATCAAAAAATGCTACTCAATATTCTCGATATGGAATCGGCAACCGTTGAGGATATTATGATTCCTCGAGGAGAAATAGTTGGGATTGACCTTGATAATCATTGGGATGAGGTACTCAAAAAGATTTCTCAAACTCCTTACACTCGCATTCCCATTTACAGGAAAAGCATCGACAATATAATTGGTGTGTTGCATCTGCGTAAAGCACTCGCCATCCTGACAGATGAGGATTTTAATAAAAATAAACTCATTCGCTGTTTAAGTGAACCCTATTTTATTCCCGAAGCCACCTCCCTCCATAAGCAGCTCTTCAACTTTCAGAAAGAAAAAATGCGCATGGGACTCGTTGTTGATGAGTATGGTGACATCCTGGGTGCTGTAACCCTGGAAGATTTACTTGAAGAAATTGTCGGCGAGTTTACAACCGATCCTTCCGAGCATTCTCAGGAAGTTCAGCAGCAGAAAGATGGCGGATACTTAGTGGAAGGCAGCGTTACAATCCGGGAGTTAAACAAAATAACCGGCTGGTCTTTACCAACGAATGGCCCAAAAACATTGAATGGACTGATTTTAGAATACCTGGAAACAATCCCTAAACCAGGCACAAGCCTTAAACTTCTATCCAAACCATTGGAAATTATTCAAACACAAGGTAATGCAGTCAAGCTCGTTCGTTTCTATCCGACAAAACAATAACCTTTCAGAAATTTTAAATTTGTCTGTTATTTTTGAGAAACCACACACATTTGGGCTTCAAACCTTCATTGGAAAAGCTGATTTTTAGGCTATACTTCGGATGAAGAAAAACCTCAAATCAACAGGACTGTATAACAAGTGGGAAAACTTACACTCTCTTTCAAAGGAAAACCAATCCATGCATACCAGTTTGAAGAGGGTGAAATTCAGATAGGGCGGGATAACAGCAGCGATATATGCATAGATAGCCTGGCCGTTGCTCCAAACCACGCTTTGGTAAATTTTGACCGCAGCCCACCACTACTTAAGCAAGTAGATACGCAGTTTAATTTGTTAGTAAACGGGCAGAAAAAACCGGAGCATCGTCTCGATCACGGCGATACGATCATGGTTGGGAAGCACACGCTCCTTTTTACCGAAGAAAGTCAGTCTATTTTCACACCGCCCGAACCCCCTTCAGCCGATCTATCTTCCATACAGCCTTTTGTAATTAGTCCTTCTGAGGAAAGCCAACCCGGAAAAGCCACTTTACAAATAATGTCCGGCGCAAATATTGGCCGTCTGATGAGCTTAAAAAAAGGGCTCACCCGTATTGGCAAGAAAGACTCGGGGATGGCTGTTATTGCACACCGAAAAAATGGCTATTACCTCTCTCATCTGGACGGTGAAAACCCAGTCCTGATCAATGGAAAGCCTCTTGAAAATGGAAGCGTTCTATTGAATGAAGGGGATGTTGTCGAAATAGACAGGGTGAAAATGCAATTCTTCCGCGAAGAATAGAAAAAATCTGAGATATAAAAATGACTGAACAGCACGAAGAGAAAAGACGGTTTAGTCGCATACTCTACCATTCAAATGCGCAACTCACTTCAGGTGAAACAACCTACGCCTGTCAGGTTCTTGACCTTTCGCTGAAAGGTTGCCTGCTACAACTTCCAGAAGGCTGGTCCAGCGACCCGTCTGAGCACCACAAACTGTCAGTTAATCTGTCTGATGCCTGTGAAATCGAAATGGGGTTAATACTGACCTACCGTAATGGGAATCAGGCCGGGTTCTACTGTGACCAAATTGATCTGGATAGCATTAGCCAACTCAGAAGACTGATCGAACTAAACCTTGGTGATAGTTTTCTTTTAGAACGGGATCTTGATGCGCTAGCGCACTCTGGCTGATACTTAGAGAGGGCGTACTATAAAGCGTCAAGCGCCTCCTGCAATGTCAGCACACCGACAATCTCCATTCCTTCAACCCCATCTTTTGGGACGTTACTTTGGGGAACAATTGCACGATTAAATCCATGTTTAACCGCTTCGTGCAATCGCTCTTCGCCATTTTGAACAGGGCGAACCTCTCCCGCCAGCCCAATCTCCCCGAAAACAACCCAGTCCCGGCTAACCGGTCGATCTCGGTAACTTGATAGAACCGCCAATAAAATGGACAAATCTGCAGCGGTCTCGGTTACTCGCATTCCGCCGACGATGTTAACAAAGACATCTTGATTGACCATTGAAACTCCGCCATGACGGTGTAACACCGCCAAAAGCATCGCAAGTCTATTTTGCTCCATTCCCAGAGTGACTCGGCGCGGGTTAGCAAGATGACTTTCATCGACCAGTGCCTGCATCTCCACTAACATGGGTCGACTTCCCTCTCGAGTGACCATCACAACACTCCCTGCAACCTCTTTCTGGTGCCGAGAAAGAAAGATAGCAGAAGGATTTTTTACTTCTCGCAACCCTGTTTCCGTCATCGCAAAAACACCCAGCTCATTAACCGCACCGAAACGGTTTTTAATGGCACGTATCACCCTAAAGCGACTTCCGGGATCACCTTCAAAGTAGAGCACGGAATCAACCATGTGCTCTAACACTCTAGGACCGGCTAATGCGCCCTCTTTTGTCACGTGCCCTACCAGAAAAACAGCTGTCTTTGTCCGCTTTGCAAAGCGAACAAGTTGTGCTGCACACTCGCGCACCTGAGCAACCGATCCGGGTGCGGACTGTAGTAATTCCGTATAAACCGTCTGAATGGAATCAACAACCATCACCTCCGGCTTGTGCTGTCGCGCTGAAGCAAGAATTCGTTCAAGCGAAGTTTCTGTCAGAACATCGACGCGATCGACCGTCAATTGCAAGCGCTGCGCCCGCATACTCACCTGTTGTGCTGATTCTTCACCGGTAATATAAAGTGTCTGTTGATTACGACTAAGGTTACTGATTGCCTGTAGCAGCAAGGTCGATTTACCAATACCTGGATCACCACCGATAAGGACGGCCGAACCATTAACCAGACCACCTCCCA
>QNFJ01000075.1 GCA_003646305.1 Gammaproteobacteria bacterium
GATATGGCTCTAGTCGTGGCTTGGGTGCCGACTGTTCTGGTAGCAATTTTATGATGCGGCGCAGTTCATCTAATAGGCCTTCTGCAAAATATTCTAGCCACCTTGAGAAATCTATCGGGTCTTTCAAGTCATAATAATCACCTTCAAGGCCGACAGCTTTAAAATAGCGTGTGATATTACGGTTGTAGTAATCTTCAAAGCTGAATATCTCGAATAGGTCGAGTCCGGATCTACCCAATATGGCCGTTGTTAGCAGGCGTGTTGTCCGGCCATTTCCATCAATAAAAGGGTGAATAATGACGTTTTGGCGATGAAAAATGCCAGCAAGAATAACAGGGTCAATTTTCCCAACATTTTGATTTACAAAAGCCATGAGCGCTTCTGTAAGTGCTCGCACATCTTTTGAGTCGGGCGGGATAAAGACAATTTCGTCGGGTTTGCGTGGGTTGCGAATGATGACGGGGGCTTGACGTAGCGCACCACAATGAGAGGGGTTATCCATTAAAGCATCCACCACTTGCCCCTGAACCTGCTCTAATGTTTTGATGTTCAGCTTAAAGCGGTTTTGGCGGATGGATTTAAAGAGTGCTTGCAAGGCACTATTGTAATTGAGTACTTCGCGTTCAGTATCACGTATGCTTTCTTTGCGAGTTTTCAGCTACCGCTTGACGTCGGTAAGCGGTAGCGGATTACCCTCTTACTGGTCGAGGCATAGGTTGATAGTGCTCTGGCTGAGCTCCAGCTTTGCCAGGGTGGTATCAGTAAGATGCAGTGTTTTGATCTCACCGATAGACTCTCCAATTTCTCGTATAGTCAGGAGAAGTTTATTGCTAATGGTATATTTTGGGTGCCAGGACATAGCCTTAAGTTAGCCGGTAATTAGCCGTAAATCAAGGATTATTGAAGCAAAAACAGTTGCCCATAGTCGCCCCGATGAACCCGTGTTGCTTGAATGCGGGTGTTGCTCTTCCAGGTGATCTCACTGCGGAAACGGTTATAGGAAAAACCAGCGAGTTCACCAATAACCAGAATATATTGGCCCGTATGTAGTTGCTTTTTGGCGGGGAGCTGGTGGGTACTGTAAACGTTGTGTGGTGCTAGGTGATAACGCGCCCTGAGCGCGTAGTAAAGCTGGGTTTCTGGGTCTGATAGCAGAATAATTTTGACCGGTGTTTGAGGCAGAACCGTTTGCTTTAATTTTTGCATGCCGGTAAAAATATGGGCATCTAGCCCTTTGGCCAGTTTTTGCGTTTCGTTCAGCCCCGCATAGGTTTGTTGGGATGCGTTCATCTGTGTGGTGGCATTAAATAGCCAGCGTGCATCCAGTAGCAGCCAGCCGCATGCAAAGATGATTAGAATCGCAGGTCGGTTTTGATGCCAGGGTTGACTGCTGAGTTTGTTGAGGAATACAAAAGTGAGGGTGCTGAAGACAATCCAGATCGTAACCACTAGCGGTAGCGGCGTTGCCTGATATTTTGCGCCACCCCAGGAAAAGTTTATTGAATATTGGCTCCAGGGCTCGAACTTTAGCCATTGGTTAATGAGGAGGCGCCAGTGGTTTTTGAGACTGGCCTTTTCTAGTGAGGCTAGCTTTAATTCGAAGGAATCGCCTTGCTTGCCTTCAAAGAGGAAGCCAACTTCGATTATTTGCCCCGCCCACTGTGGCTGTGTGCCTAGGTCAATAATGCCAGCTCTATTATCTGGCAGGGCTGCTCGCATTAAGGTGTTGGGGTTGCCAGCGGTGCGCGCAAAAAAGGTCGGTTGCACCGTGCTGTTGCTGTTGAGACTATATTTGAGAAAGGGATAGTTTTTTGCTGAGAGGTTTATTTGCCCTGAGCTGATGACGGCAAGCCCATTTGTAAAAGCGTGGACAGAAAAGCTGTTGTTTTTAACTTCTCCCTGGTTCAGTAAAAATTTGAGATTGTCTTCTGTAAAATGCAGGGGTTTGATTTCTGTCTTCTCGTTGATTGAGGACTCAAGATAGGCTGTGACAACCTCGAGGCTCAGCAACGCACCAATAATGAGGGCAAGCAGCAGGTTGATGACTCTAATTGCAACGGGCTTCATGAGTTGTGTAGCTCATTGGAGGTTGCCTGTTTTTCTGTTTTAAGTTTTAACTGGTCATGCCAGAGCAGAAAGCAGGCGTAGATAAGCGCCGGAGAAAAATGTAGCGGCAACCGGTTTAGGGCGGTATATTTCTCGGCCCACCGAGCCTGATCAGTGAGGAAAAAGATAAAGAACTGGCCTGCGAGAAAGATCAATACAAAGGTTGTTACCAGTTTTTTTGTGGGTGTATAAGGAGGAATTAAAGCTGTGACCAGGCTAGTAAAAACTAGTAACCAGAGCAGGTTCCAACTGCCCATCAGGAAAAAGTTTTTAAAGTAGGCTGGCCATACGTTATGGTATTGGAAGGTGAGGCCGGGCATGTTGGGAGCGAATATCTTTCCCTCAAAATAACCCACTCGCCCCAGTGTGCCTAATTCTAGTGAGGTGGTTTCTAGTAATAGGCATGCCAGGATTGCAGCAGACGTGAGTGCCAGTGTGGTCAAAAGTTGACGGCTGCTCAGTTGAAAAATGGCTGTTGTAAGCAATGCGAGCAAGAACCATATTAGCCCTTCATTTTTGATTAAAGTGGCTGTGGCGATTAACAGTAGGCCACCTGTGATGGCTATTGGCTGTTGCTCTTTTAGGCCAGTGATAAGTTTGACAAAACCCAGACCGGTGAATCCTGCCAGCCAGATATCGGCGTAGCCGCCAAGTGACAGGTGGGTGTTGATCAGCGGGATGGAGAGAAAGAGATAGCAAACACTCAATGAAATTAAGCGGCTAGCACCTTGTTGTCGGCATTCAGAAAAAAGTGCCATACCAATAGCCAGTCCGCACAAAAGCTGGGGTAAATTGATCAGGGTTTCACTCCAGCTGCCCAGACCAACAGCAGTCCATAGTTGCATCAGTGAAGAAAAGATGGGGTAGTTGTAGGCGTGAGATGTATAGGCAGGGGAGTCCGGCTGTGCGAGCCATTGTGCCGCCGGCACAAAATCAGTTAGCTCCCCAGTGTAAAACCAGACTTTTGCTACATGGGTCCAGGCACTGAAAGCGTCCCAGGGGAGCAAGGGAGTCCAAATTGTTTCTAACAGGTTGAAAACCAGATGGGTGGCTGTCAGGATTATTAAGGTTGTGAATGCCACTTTTTCCCACACACTTGGGTTGCTTGTGTTTGTTAGTGTGGGATATGAAAAGTGCCCTTTCCTCCGGTAGCGAATAACCAGTAGAGCCAATAGTGACAGGCTCACCAGTGCACCCATAACCCATTTTAACTCCAGGTTTCCGGTTAAATTGAAGCTCAGGCGAATCAGGCCATAGAGTATTAAGTAACCGATGAAGAAACCATAGCCGATCTGGCCTGCTAGGATCGAATGGTTGTTTTTGCTGTTTGATCTCTGCAGGGATGCAAGGGTAAATATGCCAGTTATCCAGGGCAGAATGAGCGCTGCAGCAAGTGAAAAGTAATTCACGAAACTGACCTGGGAGTAGCTAAAGTTGGGGAGCGTCCATTCATGCCCTGATTGCTTGTTAAGTCTCTATTATTTGGGTTTGTGAGCGCTGTTTTCTGTTAGTTGCTGCAACGCTTGCTCGAGTATCGCCAGTTTCTGTACGATCCGGTTAAGTTTAGTTTCATTTCTGGAGCGTTCAATGTCCATTATGAGGATTTTAAGAGTCAGAGCGATTAGTCCAGTTAATAGTGGTATGACTGGCCCATAGTGGACACCAATGCTGGGTGCAATCCAGTCGGTTATCTGCGGAAATAGCCCGAGTATGGCAATGATCAGTGCAACAGGAATCCACCAGAGTGCGTAACGAGTGTGCAGGTGGTCACGCCTGATAAGATAAATAATGAGCACAGCGGTCAGTAGACCACCCACGGCAGAGATCCAATATGTCATGATTGTTCCACCATCGGGTTAAAAATCCTGATAGTTCAGGGGGGTGATGTTTTCTGCTTTTTTGCGGCCTTTTTTACCATATTGTCTTTTGCTCATGCCCAAAATTGCCGTATGGCACATGTAATAGGCAACAGCAAGCCATGAACAAAAAATACGGGAGGGGCCATTTTGTCTTTTCTGCATATTAACCTCTATTTCAGCAAAACGGATACCGTAGGAATGCAATAGAGTCAGCACCCCGACATCTTGATATTCAAGCAGCGTTGCTTCACGGGTAGTTAGTACAGCAATGGCATTTTGGTTGTAGACCCGAAACCCGGAGGTAATATCTTCAAGGGATAAGCCCGACACCCTTTTCATGGCGAACCAGGCAATTTTGCGCAGGAGTGAACCCCGGGTGACACAGGTGCCGATGGAGACATCGCAGGTGCCAGTGAATATCGGTTCAAGCAAAGCCTCAATGTGCTCAGCTTCATGCTGACCGTCTGCATCCATGGTGACGACAAAGTGATAGCCTTTCGATTGCGCGTAACGCAGCCCCGTTTGAGTCGCTCCCCATGCGCCAAGATTGACTGGCAACGAAAGTACTGTTGCGCCGGCATTGCGGGCAATGGATTTTGTTTCATCGCTGCTGTTGTCGTCAACCACCACCAGATCAATCGTGCAGGTAGCCTGGATCTGCTGGATCACTGAAGCAATGCTGTCTTCTTCATTTCTGGCCGGAATCACCACACAGCAGTTGGCATACTGTTCTGCATAAGCTGCTTCCCGTTGAGTTTTACGTGCCATCAATGTTTAAGGAGGTGAATTATCAGATGGAAAGGTCGTATTGTACCTTTATTTTATGGTCTTATGCAGCTCGAATAGATGATGCACAACTTTTATACGACCCTATGAATTGCCTGGGTTGGATGCTAGGACGGATCGATAGGTTGTGATGGCCTGATCGATGAGTTGGTTCCAGCGAAACCGTGATTCTACAAGGTTGCGCCCGCTTACGCCCAAATTTTGCGCTAGTTCAGGGTTATTGAGCAGTGTGATAATTGACTCTGCAAGGCTGGCTGGGTCCTTGGGTTCTGCCAGCATGGCGGTTTTGTCGAAATAATCCACAACTCCGGTTATTCGTGTGGCGACTACCGGCCTGGAAAATGCCCATGCTTCCATAACACAGGTGGGTTGCCCTTCGCTGAGTGATGGCAGGATAAAAAGGTCGGCGCTTTGGTAGGCCTGGGCCAACTGCTGGTCATTGAGCTGTCCCAGAAAGCGAGTATGGTGGGTGAGTCCAAGCGTTACAGTTTGTTGATGTAAATTTTGTTCCTCGTCACCACTACCGGCTATGGCCAGCAGCGCGTCAGGATGCGCTTGTATAATAGCGGGCATAGCTTCCAGCAGATAACCCACACCCTTTCGCTTGATCAGTTGTGTGGCAACCAGCAAAATCTTTCTGTTGCTCAGTTGGTTAGCGCGCTTGAATGCGTCACTATTTGCGGTCACTTGTGAGTCCCAGTACTCCAGATCAATACCTACTGGCAGCAGATCTATCGCGTCAGGGTTTAACTTGAGCTGATCAACCAGTCTATTTTTTTCAGAGGGCGTTGCGACTGTGATCCGGTCTGCAGATCTCAGGGTCATTTTCCCGAGTGTATTCCAATAAAGGTTACGAATCAGATCTGCAGATTTTGAACCAAAAACCAGTTCGCCATGAGAGGTGATGACCAGCGGGCATTTGCAGCGATGTTTGATCCATGCTGCGATATTGGCCGCTGAGCTGTGTTCGTTATGAGCATGGATCAGGTCAAACTGTTTCGCCAGTTTGCCTGCTTGCAGCATTCCCGGCGCAATCGGGTTTCTCAGTGGCCGTGCCAAGCAGCGGTGGCGATAAATCTGGATGCCATCTAGCTCCTCTCTCTCTGCGCCCTGTGGGTAGTTTGCCGTCACTACCGTCACCTCGTGCCCCTTTCTGACCAGCTCCCGGCTCAAGTAGTAGACGTAGCGTTCCTGGCCGCCCAGGTAGGGCGGGAAATAGGGGGCTATCTGAAGGATACGCATTATGCTTTAGACAGTAGCGGCAGGGATTTTCTATACTTCATCCCAGTGAGGGATAAAGTCAGAAGGAGGAAAAAAACAAGTTGCCTATAGTGCTTCATCAATTCCAAAAACCTCCCTGATCTGGCTGAAAAAGTTTTCAGCGCTGAATTTTTTTGACTGCGCCTCACAGGCCCCGCGCATCGCCTGTGCCCGTTTTGGGCTCATCCACTCCACAGCCTCTATTAGCGCGTGCTCGCTTATAACCATATTATCGCTACCGGCGATTAAATAGCCGGTTTTTTCATGCAGCACTGTTTCCAGAAGCCCGCCTTCGGCAACGCCGATCACGGGTTTGCCCGCTGCCATGGATTCGACCGGAGAGATGCCAAAGTCTTCCTCTACGGGTATATAAATAGTCGCAATGGCATTGCCCACCAGGCTGGCCAGTTTTTTTTCCTCCAGCCAGCCGGTGAAACTGATATTACTGGCGTTTTCGGCCAGTTTTTTTAATGCATCCAGTTCGTGCCCCCCCGAAGCGACCACAAGTTTCTTATCAGGCATTGCCAGAAAGGCCTGTACAATATTTACAATGCGTTTGTAGGGCTCTAGCCGGGCGTAGGAAAGGTAATAATCCCCAGCTCCCTGCCATGCAAAGCGATCAATGTTGCAGGGTGGGTGGATAACGACCGAGTCGAGGTTTAGGTATTGTTTGATTCTTGCTTGTACGGTTTTGGAGTTTGCGATGATTTGATCCATTTTACGGATTGCTGGTTCATAATGATGACGGGTGTGCCAGGCAAGTACTTTCAGCAAAGGTTTCTGCCAGAGGCTCGCTCGCTCTAACCAGTAGCTCTCAAGATCATAGGCAAATCGGGGGATATTATGACAATAAAGGTAGTTTTTCCCCTGAGGGTGGTTTTGTATAGCGATGGGTGCGTTGCCTCCGCTATAAAGAACAAAATCGTAGTCCTTAATAAACTGGGTTTTTCGGGCAAAGTGGTAAAGTCCCTTCAGCACCTGCCAACCTGCTATTTTGCTGGGTTTGCCGAGTTCAATGCAGGCTGTTCTTCCAAAATCAGCAGCTGAAAAAACGTTATGATCATAAAAATCAACGCAGAGATCGGTATTAGGTAGCTGCCTAGCCAGTTGAAGGGTGACATCTTCTGCCCCGCCCTTGACCAGCAGGTAGTCGTGAAGAATGATGCCGTGTCTGCTAATTGTTTCTCTTCCTGAAGTGATATGGATTGGTCATTTGAGAAGTCCTTTCTTGATAATGGTTGCGCCAGCTTCTCTGATTTGTGGCCATGCTAATAATGCTTTGCCGAATTGCCGCCAAGAAGTTGTCATGTAATCGAGTAGTTCGGTTTCATCACTGGCACCGGGGATGTCGAATATGCTGAGTTCATCCTCTGTTGTTAATGCTGACTGATAGATGCTGGTGAGTTGTTTAATATCCTCTTTCCAGAAGTCGGGCGCATCCGGTGATTCCTGAAGTATCTGAAGCAGGCTGTTGTAACGCACTGTTCTGATTTCCATAATTTGTTGTTTGAGCGCATTACGAAGTAATTTGTTGGGTGTTGCCGCCAGGTTTTCAAAAAGATATGCGAGGATTTTTAATCTGGATGACGCTTCATTAGAAGGCGCGATATCTTTTTTGTCCGCAACAAAATTCCCCGTTATACGTAAGAACCCGGGATTGATAAGGAATTGCTTTTCCAGAGGGTGGCACTCGCGTTTTTCCAAGGGCAAGTGGGGAACTGCATACGGGAGATCCAGGGCCAGAGAGTCGGGGTGAATAAACCGTGTCATTTCCCCGAACAGGTAATCTTCGTTTCTAAGTAACGGAAAGTAAGGTGGCAGTAATGTGTTGTTATGCAGTCCCGTGATTTGCGATATTAAGGTGATTGAATTTGTTAGGTGGTATCCGGACCTTCCTAGCCAATTATTTCTGATAGTTTTGGCTTGGTGATACTTCTCTTCAGATTCATAGAGCCTCTTTCTGGTGGCTTCGGGTAGATGATATATCCATTCACGGTTTGATGTGCCAGGGTCACCATAACTACCGCAGGCAGTAATAAGGATTTTTGACTGGGCATTTAGCTGTTCAATCGCATTTGTCGACTCTATTTTAAGCTGATTCTTGTTTTTGTCACGATAGGTTAGCTTCTGCAGGGTGGTGCTTAGCGGCATTCCCAAGTGCTGTGTGTGCGGTGTCAGAGGATTACTATTGGTTGCTGGTTTCTGATGCGGCCAATCCTCTTTCAGACCGTAAAACTCAGCTTCTCTGGGGCTAAGTGATATTTCAACGCTGTTGTCAGGTGTTGGTGGGTCGATGGCTTGACATAAAATGTCGTCATCCAGGAGCAAGACATTCTGTCCCACCGATAAAAGCAAGGCAAAGTTTCGGCTGCGGCCGTGTGTTACACCTGCTAGCGATTGATCGTTGCCGATTAGGAAGTTGATTTCACTGGATAGTTCGGGCAAAAGCGCTACAAGGGCGCTTTGCAGTTGTTTTTGTTGTGAGAGGCCAAAATAGATCACTCTAAATGAAAGTGTGTGTTGAGCCTTTTGGACAATGGCTTCATTTTGAGAGCGGCTTTCTTCTGTGCGTGAATCATCGATCACAATGCAGTGTGAGAATTCGTTGGGGGTGCAGTTTTCCTGTATGGAAAAGAGCAGCCGTTGCAAGGCATCGGGCCGATCACAGGTGGGGATGCAAATAATCGGAACAGCTTCGGGTGATGATTCTGCGGTGGATGCACTGAGCTTATTGATTATTTCCTGGTGTGATATCAGCAATCCGGCATCACGTGTGGTTAAGAGAACTTGCCTAACTTCATCTGGATTTGAGCGTAATTCAGCAAATTTGGAAGAAATTTGCTGAATATGACTTTCTATTGTTCGGAATTCACAGCAATGCTTTAAGACGAAAAGTGCGTCGGCTTTTAATATAGCCTGTTTGCCTGTTCTTTGGCTGCGTACCAGTACAAGATCACCTGATAGCGGGTTTTCGTAACAGAGATCAAAAGCAAATTTGTCTGATTGCTCTGTCTGCTTTTTATTTTGGGGTGATGATAAGTTAAACGACCATGAGTAGTTGGTAGGATTATTCACGATTTGATGCCCGTTGAGTTCATTAGCTATTATTTTGTGATCGCTGGCACTCTACTGTCGTTAGCGCAGTCATGTTAAGAATTCTTCTAACAGAAGCGCTCGGGGTAAGAATATGAGCTGGTTGTTGAACGCCCAGTAATACAGGGCCAATACTCAGGCCATCTGCC
>QNFJ01000076.1 GCA_003646305.1 Gammaproteobacteria bacterium
ACAGGGTGAACGTCTTATTTGACCCAGCAAAAGAAAGCGGCTGCTCTTCATCCTTACCTTCTAAGAAAAACCCATTCATTTTTCGTAGATTCTTCCGCTGAGTAAACATACCCTGCCGTATCGAACTCTTTGAGCTGTTCCGGCGCTTCTAACCGATTTTTGATGATATAGGCCGCCATCATGCCGCGCGCTTTTTTTGCATAAAAACTAATGATTTTGTACTTGTCATTTTTCCAGTCTTTGAAAACGGGGGTGATCACTTCGCCTTTTAGCAACCTGGGCTTAACGGATTTGAAGTATTCGTTCGAAGCCAGGTTTACCAATACAGGGCTTTTATGACCGGCAATTTCCTGATTGAGCCTGTCGGTGATTTTATCGCCCCAGAATTCATAAAGATTTTTACCCCGTTGGTTCTTGAAGCGGGCACCCATTTCCAAGCGATAGGGTTGAATAAGATCCAGTGGCTTAAGCAGCCCATACAGGCCTGAGAGGATTCGTAAGTGCTCGTTTGCCCAATCCAGGTCACTCTCTGACAAACTCTCTGCCGCTAGCCCTTCATAAACGTCACCATTAAAAGCCAGTAACGCCTGCTTGCTATTTTCTGGCGTAAAAGGCCTCTGCCACGCAAGAAAACGGTTGCTATTTAAGACTGCTAGCTTTTCGCTAATGCTCATTAATGAAGAAAGCGCTGACGGCTCAAGAGCTTTTAGTTGTTCGACTAACTCTTCAGATTCATCAAGAAACAGGGGCTGGTCAAATTTTTCAGTTTTTGCTGGCGTTTCAAAGTCCAACGACTTTGCGGGAGAAATGACTAAAAGCATAATGAATTCGTCTTTATTTTATTTAAGCGTTTTTTAACTTTACTACAACCGGGGGGTAAGTTAACCATTCGCCTTTAAGTTATGATACGCGTTTAGTTTTTATTTTTTCATCGATAACCTTATGAAACGATTTGCTCTTTTCTGCTTTCTATCTCTTTGTTTTGGCGTTTCCCACAGTGCAGTTATTCAACTATCGAACGGAGACACCATCAATGCTGACATATTGGAGCGTACCGGTTCGGACATAAAAATATCCCACCCAGCCATGGGTAAGATCGCGCTACCCATCGAAAAAATTACCACTATTGATGGGAAAATATTAGCCACACCAGCTGTTATTTCAGAGAACGAACAGTCGCCCAGCCCCCATCAACCAGATGAAAACGAAGAGGCAGATAAAGGTTTTCATTTTTTTGACTCAAACTTTCGTTTATTGCGTGGCTGGAAACATAAAATCGGTGCTGGTTTCAACGGCAAGCAGGGAAATACTAACACTACTACCATACGCGCTGAATATAGAGGAAACTTTGAGGACCAGCTTAAACGTTGGGACATAAGGACTGTCTATGACTTGAATAGCGGTGATGAAAATGACGCACAAAATGAATATTACGTTCAAGCCACACGAGATTGGCTGCGCCCCGATTCGCTCTGGTTTTACTTTGCGATGGGAAAATATGAGTGGGATGAATTTAAAAACTGGGATCATAAAATTGGAGGAACGCTAGGTACTGGTTATGAGTTTATTAAAAGACAGGACCTTTTACTTCTTGGCCGTTTCGGTTTTTCCATACAAAACACTATAGGTGGATCAGACCCCGGGCTTGACCCAGAACTTATGTTTGGTGGTGATATGGACAAGACCTTCTCGGAAATACATTCGCTGAAGCTAAAAACCGCCTTCTACCAATCTCTAACGGATAGCTCTAGTTGGCGAAACATCACTAACCTAGACTGGGATATTGTCGTCAATCAACTTTGGGGGCTTGGCTTGACGATCAGCCTTCAAAATGAATACGAATCACGACCCGATGCTGGCGATGTCGAGAGTGATTTTAAATACAATATTTCCCTAGTCTTAGGTTGGGATTCGTAACTCAAGCTCATAAATAGAGCTCGACTTGAGCTAACGTCTTCCGGAAAACAGCATAAACTTTAGATAACACTTTAAATTTCATGAAATATCATAAATTAGGCCGGACCGATCTTGATGTCAGTCTCATCGGTTTAGGCACAATGACTTGGGGGCGTCAAAACAGCGAGGCCGAAGGTTTCAAGCAGATGGATTATGCGCTTGGCCAAGGGGTCAATTTTTTCGATACCGCTGAGATGTATGCGATTCCCCCTAGCGCGAAAACCTACGGCACGACAGAAACCATTATCGGCAACTGGTTTGCGTCGCGTAAAAACCGCGATAGCGTCATTCTCGCCTCAAAAATTGCCGGCCCCGGATTAGGCTGGATTCGGAGCGGTCAAAACCAGATCGACCGAAAAAATATTATTCAAGCGGTCGAAAGCAGCCTAAAAAGATTACAAACAGATTATATCGACCTCTATCAACTGCACTGGCCTAACCGTGGTTCTTATCATTTTGGACAAATATGGGACTACGCACCAGACTTTGATGCACAGGCGATTGAAGATAATTTTCTGGAAGTACTGAGAACGATGGCCGAGCTAATCGGGGCCGGAAAAATTCGTCATATTGGCCTCTCCAATGAAACTGCATGGGGAACCGCTAAATGGCTTCAACTGGCAGAACAACATAACCTCCCTCGCATGGCTTCAATTCAAAATGAATACTCTCTGCTCTGCCGCCATTTTGAGCCCGATTTGGGTGAACTATCACTCCACGAAAAATGCGGCCTACTTGCTTGGTCTCCACTCACACGCGGAATGCTAAGTGGAAAATACTTAGATGGGAAATTTCCAAAAGGGCGTCGCCTCTCAATCGAAACACGCCAAGAACACCGCGCTCGCCCTCAAACTGATGCGGCCATTCAGGCTTATATTGCGCTAGCAAAGCAGCACGGGCTGGATGTGTGTAAAATGGCGCTAGCTTTTGTGAATAGTCGGCCATTCACCACCTCAACGCTAATTGGCGCTACAAATATGAATCAACTCAAAATGAATATTGATTCAGTGCATCTCGAGTTATCCCAGGAAGTTCTGGCGGGGATAGCCGAGTTAAGAGCACTTCATCCAATGCCTTTCTGAACACCCTTAAGAGTAAAATCAATCCCTATGGAAAAGACCATTAAAAACAAGAAATATGACTACAAAATAATGCAAGATGCTGAGACATGGCGCGCTGAAATAACTCGCCGCGTCTCTTCAAAAAGATCGACTGTTTCGAAAAGTCAGGATGGATTTGCAACAGAGGCCGAGGCAAAAAAATGGGCTGAAGAGGAACTGAAAGCTTTTTTAAAGAAGCTGAATGAGCAGAACAAGCGTCGCGCCGAACAGCGAGAATCATAGCCAGTTACTCTGAAACAACCTTCAACATCCAAGTTTTCATAACTAATGTTTTAGCCTAAATTTTGGCCACATTGAAACGCTCCCTGTCGCTACCTCTTTTAGTTCTTTACGGACTGGGGACGACGATAGGAGCCGGCATCTATGCCCTTCTGGGCGAGTTGGCGGGTGTTTCAGGTTACATGGCACCCGCCTCTTTTCTGGTTGCTTCATTTATGGCCGCCTTAACAGCGGCCTCTTTCGCTGAATTATCAGGTCGTTTCCCTCATTGCGCTGGCGCAGCACTCTATGTCAAAGAGGGGCTCAACTCAGAGCGTCTCTCCATTCTGGTTGGCCTGCTAGTGGTTGCAGCCGGGCTTGTTTCTGCCGCGGCACTGACAATTGCTTTTGCCGGGTATCTACACGATTTATTCGAGCTCAATAAACTCACCACTATTATTGCTGTCAGCTTGCTTCTCGGAGGTACCGCCGCTTGGGGGATCACCCAGTCAGTCTTTATTGCAGCACTCGTTACTGTTATCGAAATTGGCGGGCTATTGCTGGTTATTGCGGTTAGTCATAGTAGCTTTAATGAATTACCTTCACGCATTGGCGAGCTTATTCCATCGCTCGAAAGTGCTAGCTTGGGAGCCGTTTATTCTGGTGCATTACTCGCTTTCTATGCATTCATCGGTTTTGAGGACATGGTCGATGTTGCCGAAGAGGTGAAGGAGGTAAAACGCAATTTACCCACCGCCATTTTGCTCACTCTCGGCATTACGACCCTGTTGTATATGGTGATCATGGTAGCAGCTGTTCTTTCTATTCATCCATCACAGCTGGCTGCCAGTGAAGCACCTCTTGCCTATCTGTATGAACACTATACTGGGGACAAGGGGATTATTGGTGTCATCGGTCTATTTGCCATCATTAATGGCGCTCTTATTCAGATGATCATGGCTTCACGCGTATTGTATGGACTGAGTTCACGAAACCTGTTGCCCGCTCTGTTAAGCAAAATCCACCCTCGTACCCGCACACCACTTGTTGCCACATTTCTGGTAACTGTGGTTGTTTTGATGCTGGCGGTTACAGGGAAACTTACGACGCTGGCAGAGCTCACCTCACTCATCATTCTGGTCGTTTTTGCTTTGGTGAACCTTTCTCTACTGCGAATAAAAAGGCGGACTCCTGTACCATCCGATTCGATTTCGTTCCCTATCTGGGTTCCTGCTCTCGGCTTTCTGGTTTGTTCCGGCTTCGTGCTGAGTCAGTTAGTGGCACTCTTCTAAGTTAACCGCGCCCTGGCGGTCAGTTTCGCAAAACGGCTAAGCTGGTTGATTATCCTGTGGTTGATCGAATCCACTGTAAACTCCCCATCAAAGCTCCTTTCACCCATATTCTGACCCGTTAGCAGCCCCATTGCCTCATCTACAGAGTTGACGGAATAGATCGCAAATTTCCCGTTTTTAACAGCCTCGACAACCTCACTTGAGAGCATCAAGTTAACCTGGTTTGTCGCGGGAATAATCACCGCCTGAGATCCGCTTAACTCTCGGGCTTTACAGATATCAAAGAAACCTTCAATTTTTTCATTCACGCCACCCACCGCCTGAACTTCTCCAAGCTGGCTAACAGAACCTGTCACCGCAATATCCTGACGAAGTGGAATATCAATCAAAGCAGATAGTAGCGCGCATAACTCAGCAAGTGAGGCACTGTCACCATCAATAAATCCGTAAGATTGCTCGATTGCGATATGAGCGGCAATGGCGAGGGGAAAGTCTTTTGCGTACCGCCCACATAGGTAACCCGATAGCAACAGGATTCCTTTTGAGTGAACAGCCATACCCAATTTTACCTCCCGCTCAATATCCACAACACCGCTAGTTCCCGGGTGTACGGTAGCCGTTATACGCATCGGACTACCAAACCGCGTTTCTCCCACCTGAATAATCGACAAACCATTAACTTGTCCACATGCATGCCCACTGGTTGCTATTCGCATGGTCCCAGACAAAACATCCTCTAGCGTGCGATCGCGAAGACGAGCATTCCTCTGCTCACGGGCTGCCAGTGTTTGCACGATGTGTTCAGCCTCAATCTTTTCCCGATTACACTGAGCCCGCTGATGGTTGGCCTCAACCACTATTTCCATTATTTGATCCGTCTGGGCGGAAATCTTCAGCTGATGCTCAGCCAGACGACAACCATATTCAGCCATCAGTGCAATGGCTGCGGAAGTCATTTCAGCAACACCGGACTCTGCCGTTTTTGAGTGAAGAAAATAGGCAAACTGCCTGAGATTTTCTGGACTGCACTCAAACTCAGCGCTGAAATCAACAAACACCTGAAAGAGCTCATCAAAATCGCGGTCAAATTGCGCCAAAGCATAATAGATATCGCGCGGGCCAATCAGGATGACTTTTACATTCAGTGGAACGGGTTCCGGCTTTAAGCTGAAAGAATGACCAAATGCGCCCTCGCTGTAGGTGACTTCGGTAGTAATTTTGCCTTCACGTAGCGCCCGTTTCAGTGATTCCCAACTTGCCTTGTCGGCTAATACTTTCTCAATATCCAGTATTAAATAGCCCCCATTTGCGCGGTGTAATGCACCTGCAGCAATATGCTGGAAATCGGCTCTCGGTGTCTCTTTTTCTGGTGAGAAGTTAATCTGCCCAAACAGGTTCTGATAACTAGGGTTAGACTCACAGATGATGGGTAAACCGGACTCTGAGCCCGAACAGACCAAAAGATTCGGTTTATATAAACCTTCAAGGAGCTGCCGCTTGTTACCCACCGGCTCATTACCCTCATTGCCATTTGCATCACCTAAATGCTCCGCAATGACTCTAGGAAGGTGTTTGCGAATTTGAGCCAGATAGATCAGGACACCAGCCTCTCCCTGATAAGTTTGCTGTAGGCTATCAAATAAGGGTTTTAACGACTGACTGATCGTTTGCCGGTAAAGCAGGCGCAGCTTCTCATTCAAATCCCGCTGCCATTGTGGAAGTTCCAGTAATGCCTCATTCAACTGACTTTCCAGTTCAATAACATTCTGGTGGAATTTATCCCGTTCTGCCTCCTCCATTTTGGCAAAAGCGACCTCGTCGGCAATCTCTCCCTTAATAATTGGCGTGAAGGTGATCGCGCCATTCTCACGAAAGAGCGCTATCTTCTTGGACGAGGCAGAACGTTCAATAATCGCAACGGCTTTTTCGTAAGCATCATCGAAGAGCCATTGAATTGCATTTTTTTTCTGCAAAAATGAGGGGTGTTCAAAAATGGCGGGAAAGGTGGCTAACAGCGATTCAATTAACTCATCTATATTCTTCAGGAACCCCTTCCCCTGATGCTCAGGAAGATTTATGCACCGTGGCTCGATGGGATTATCAAAATTATTCACATACAGCCAGTCATTGGGCGTATTGCCACAGGTAGCGATTGGCTGTAGGTAGTTTGTTATGCAGCTAGTTCTCCCCGTGCCCTTTTCTCCGGCGACATAGAGGTTATATCCAGCCTGGTTAATACCTATGCCAAATTCCAGTGCACGAGTTGCTCTGGGTTGCCCCATAATCTGACTAAATTCAGGGGATGTAACGAGTGGATCAAAACCCAGCTGATCTGGGTGAATCTGTTTTTTTAGCTGTTCTGGAAACAACTTTTTTGCTGAGCCTAACTCTTTCATATCAGGGTACACCTGTTAATTACAAATCAGTCACCTGTCTACGCCACCAGGAAATTTAAACCATTTAAATCATGCTTTTTCTGATCGTATCATGAAAAGATTCCCATAACCGTCAGCTGTATAGTGATGAGATAGAGGTGACCGCGATACTCGACCGCCTCCTCTTTTAAATCTCGTTAAGTTATTGACGCCCAACAGGTGTCAGCTCTATAGTCTAAGTGAGGTTGAATGCGCGTGGTGTGTGAATTAAAAAAACGTTGTAACATTTTTTAAACAGGAGAATGTAATGTCAAACACTTGGATTCTAGTTGCAGAAAGCAGCCGAGCAAAAATCTATACGAGCCAGGGACGAAGAGGCCAGCTCACCGAGATTGAAGACTTTGTTCATCCTGAGGGGCGGCTACACGAAGGTGATCTTGTTTCGGACTCAGCGGGTAGCGATGGTGGCAGTGTTGGGCAGGGACGACACGTTCTAGATGATGAAACCAATGCGAGACAACAGGAGGCTATCGTTTTTGCGAAAGAGCTTTCAAGCCACCTTGATGCTGAGCGAAATAAAGGTACATTTAAAACACTGGTTATTATCGCCCCACCCGCTTTTCTAGGTCATCTGAGAAATAATTTAAGTAATGAAGTGATGAAAATGGTTTCCCAGCAGATAGATAAAAACTTCATTCATAAATCAGCCGAAGAGATTCATCAGTATCTTTAAACACTCTGAATTTCTGCCCTCGGCTATATGGCTGTTTAACATTTAAAGCACTGACAATGAACGGGGTGTTGGGTAGTTTGACGGGTAAAACAAGTGTTGTGCTGAATAACGAAGGTGGTGGGCCAGAAACGGAGCGTTGGTTTTACAAAAACCTCGGCGACGGTATGCTCGCCTACGAGCCACTGGCTGAGATTGAGACACTTTTTCTCTCCATCTATCCTCGGACTGATCAGCATGATGAACTTGCCCTGTTTGTGCGGCATGAGTCAGAAGGGCGGCTCCATTGCGAAGTCAAAGTCTATTTTCCACCCGCAGCGGGCAGGCTGGCTCATGCAGCTAATGCGACACCATGCCGAACGCCATCGTTCAATGGGCTGAGCCTGTTGGTAGGCTCAGAAATGGCCTTGCCCCATCTATTTCCTAACCACAGGTAAAGCATTCTAAAGATTGCTGCCTACCTCCAAAAGAAGAATATGCTAATATTTAATTTCACAGTAAAATGATATGAAATTAAATAGTGACTGATTTAAACGGCCTACAGTTCGATAATCGCTTCTTTAACGAGCTGCCCGCTGACCCGGAAACAAATAACCACCCCCGTCATATTGAGGGCGCCTGCTATTCAACTGTTGCGCCAAAAACCGTCTCCTCTCCGAAACTGGTTGCCTATTCAAAAGAGGTTGCTGAACTGATCGGGCTAGATCACAAAAGCTGTCTCTCCGAGCCGTTCAGCCAGATTTTTACCGGCAATCAGTTACTGGAAGGCATGCAATCCTACGCGCAATGTTATGGTGGCCACCAATTTGGAAATTGGGCGGGACAACTGGGAGATGGCCGCGCAATCAATCTAGGTGAAATCATTAACCAAAAGGGAGAACACTGGACGCTCCAGCTTAAGGGGGCGGGCAAAACCCCTTACTCTCGTGGCGCAGATGGTTTGGCTGTTTTACGCTCATCGGTCAGGGAATTTTTATGTAGCGAAGCGATGTTCCACCTCGGCGTCCCCACCACCCGTGCATTGAGCCTTGCTTTAACCGGTGAACAGGTGGTTCGGGATATGTTCTACGATGGGCGCGCAAAACCCGAACCGGGTGCCATAGTCTGTCGCGTCGCCCCCTCTTTCACCCGCTTTGGCAGTTTTCAGCTACCTGCCTCACGAGGGGATATTGCACTACTAAAAAAGCTTGTCGATTTCACCATCGTTAATGACTTTCCTCACCTTGGAAAACCCGATAAAGCCTGCTATCTGGCCTGGTTTAAAGAGATCTGCCAAAAAACCGCTGAGATGGTCATTCACTGGCAGCGAGTCGGCTTTGTTCATGGCGTCATGAACACGGACAATATGTCGATATTGGGATTGACCATCGACTACGGCCCTTATGGTTGGCTAGAAGATTTTGATCCTG
>QNFJ01000077.1 GCA_003646305.1 Gammaproteobacteria bacterium
GTGAGCTAAAAGATCTCTACTTCACGACTTTTCTAGTGCAGTAAAAGTAGCCGCAATAAAAACCTCTGTCCCTGTTGGTAGCTGATCAAAAAGCTCAATGATGTCTCTATTCTTCATGCGGATACAGCCGTGTGAAGCGGCTTTCCCAGTGATTAAATCATCCGGGCAGCCGTGTAGATAGATATAGCGCCAGAAGGTATCAACTACCCCAAAACGATTAACACCCGGCTCAAGACCCGATAACCAGAGAATTCGGCTCAAAATCCAGTCTCGTTCAGGATTTTGCACGCCAAGTTCCTGAGCATAAATTTCTCCCGTCGGTCTCCGTCCGATAAAAACAGTGCCTGAAGGGAGGCCATCTCCAATTTTTGCTCGAATCCGATGCCTTCCACGTGGTGTGCATTCACTCCCCGATTGCTCACCCGCTCCATTCTTTGCCGTCGAAACAGGGTATTCCGCAATAATCGACGCTCCCTTTATTAAACGAAGTCGTTGCGCCTCTATACTGATTTCTAACCTCAAGCTGGGCGCGATCATTTCAGTCTCAGCGCTTTTCAAAGAGAGCGATGGACTCAACGTGTGCGGTATGTGGAAACATATCCATGACACCCGCTTTCACCAGCTTATAGCCCAGTTCATGCACCAGAATATTGGTGTCTCTCGCCAGTGTTGAGGGGTTACAGGAAACATAGCAAACAGTTTTAATACCTAGTGCGGGCAGTCTTTCGATCACCTCTTTAGCACCTGCTCGTGATGGGTCGAGTAAAACTTTTGTAAATTTCTCTTTTGCCCAGGGCTGTCCTTTTAGCTCTTTAAAAAGGTCTGCGGTATAAAAGTGGACATTATCCAGCCCATTTTTTCTGGCATTTTCCGCTGCTCTTTTAACAAGCACCTCGCTTCCTTCAACACCGACCACCTCGCCCGCCTTTTTGGCCAGTGGCAGGGTAAAATTACCTAACCCGCAGAACAGGTCAAGAATACGGTCTTCTGGCGTTGGATCGAGCGTTTCAATCACTCGACGAATCATTTTACGATTAATCTCCGGGTTCACCTGCGTAAAGTCCGTTGGCAAAAAAGAGAACTTCACATCTTCATCAGGCAATGTGTAACCAAGCTCGGGAACCGGCTGCCCATCGAGCGTCACCACTGTATCGGGACCGCCTCGCTGCAGGCAAATAACGAATCCCTCCTGCTCTGCAAATTTCGACATTTTTAGCAGATCATCTGGCGTTACATCCTCCAGAATCCTAAAGACTAAAATAACCTTATCTTCTCCAACGGCTACCTCAATTTGAGGAAGCTTGCTTCGAACAGAAAGCGTGCCAATTAACTCAGAGAGTAGCTCCAGCTTTTCTCCAACCGAAGGGTGAAGTACTGGACAACGTTTAATATCGGCGACAAAAGCGCTTCGTTTTTCACGAAAACCGACTAAAACACGCCCTTTCTTATCGACATTTTTAACACCTAATCTCGCTTTATGTCGGTAACCCCAAACAGGCCCTGTCAATGGAGGCCAAAGCTCAAAACTTTCTATTTTGCCAATGTGCTTGAACTGCTCCTGCAGCAGCTTCTGTTTTTCAATGATCTGATTTGCATCGGAGATATGTTGCCAGCTACAACCACCACAAATTCCAAAATGCTGGCAGCCAGGCTCAATCCGAATTGGTGAGCGGCTAAATAGCTCTTCAAGCCGCCCTTCAGCAAAGTCCCTTCGCCTGTCGGTATAGATAAAAGAGACCTTCTCACCTGGCAGCGCGCCATCAATAAAATGAACTTTCCCATCAAGATGAGCAACCCCCTTTCCATCATGAGAGAGTGATTCAATTTCTGCATTAAAGGGTTCTGCTGGGAGAGTTCTTCTTCGTCTTCTTCTTGCCACACTTATTCCGGAAATAGGTCAGTTGATAAATACCGGTCACCCCGGTCACAAATAATGGCGACAATTATCGCATTCTCAACCTCTTTTGACAGTGCTAAAGCGGCAGAAACTGCTCCACCTGAAGAGGCACCCGCAAAAATACCTTCTCTTGATGCAAGTGCGCGTGTCGTCTCCTCAGCCTCTTGCTGGGTCACATCGACAATCCGATCCACACGATTGGCCTCATAAATCTTCGGTAGGTAGGCTTTCGGCCAACGACGAATACCGGGGATTCCCGCCCCCTCACAGGGCTGAACACCAACGATTTCAATCTGTTTATTTTTTTCTTTCAGGAACCGTGAGGTTCCCATAATCGTTCCGGTTGTCCCCATTGAACTGACAAAGTGGGTAATCGTTCCATTTGTCTCCCGCCAGATTTCTGGGCCAGTCCCCTCATAATGTGCCCTGGGGTTGTCTGGGTTGGAAAATTGATCAAGAATCCGACCAATACCCTCCTTTTCCATTGCTCTGGCGCGATCAATGGCGCCCTCCATACTTTCATTCTGAGGGGTCAGCACAATTTCCGCACCAAATGCTTTCATCACCGCACGCCTTTCCATGCTCATATGCTCCGGCATTAGTAAAATCAGACGATAACCTTTGATCGCTGCTGCCATCGCCAGCGCAATGCCCGTATTGCCACTGGTTGCCTCAATCAGGCAGTCACCCTCGCTTATCTCACCGCGCGCTTCAGCATGTTGAATCATACTCAAAGCAGGCCTGTCTTTTACCGACCCTGCAGGGTTATTCCCTTCAAGTTTCACCAATAGCTGGTTATTCGTTTCACCCGGAAGCCGCTGTAATCTAACGAGCGGGGTATTCCCCACAAACGACTCAATCGTCGGAAAATTCATTTAATCTCCAAAAAAATCTTTTTAAAACGCACTCTTCACCATAATAATTAGCTGATCACCTATCATATGTTAGGATCGATGAAGTTTAACCAGTTAACTGTCCCTAATTTTGCAGAGTGTCCAACAAAAAGAAAAATAATCATTTTGCATACCTTATAGCGGTACCAGCCATTTTTGCACTCCTGCCTATTCAGGCGAATGCCGACTCACAAGAGCCAAGCAACAGTTATTTCCTTGGAGAAGTGCCAACCGTTCTTTCTGCCAACCGCCTTGCAACCCCCCAACTAGAAGCGCCAGCTGCAATTACGGTTATAGATAAACAACTGATTGAAGCCTCAGGTGCAAAAGAAATTGCAGACCTTTTCAGGCTTGTCCCGGGCATGCAAGTTGGCCATTACAGCGGTCACTTCCCCATCGTTAGTTATCACGGTATGTCCGATATCTTCTCTCGACGAATGCAAGTTCTCGTTGATGGAAGCTCCGTCTATCTTCCCTCTTCCGGCGGTGTCACATGGAGCGATCTGCCCTGGCAAATTGAAGATATAGAACGCATCGAAGTGATTAGAGGACCTGCTGGAGCAACTTATGGTCCCAATTCTTTTCTGGGCGTCATAAATATTATTACAACCCATGCATCACAAGACCAAGGCTCAACCGCAAAAGCGACGATAGGCGATCAAGGTTACCGCCGCTTACTATTGAGCAACAGCGGCTCAAATGGAAATCTGGATTATCGCGTCAATCTTGCCTATCTGGAAGACGATGGTTTACAACATTCGTACGATAGCCAACGTACCAGCAGCCTCAATACCCGTCTGGATTACAAATTAACAACAAACGACAGCCTACAGTTAAACCTCGGTTACAGCGAAGGGCCAAGAGACTTTCGGTCCGCCGATGCATCACAGGAAAGAGAGGCCTTTTATTCAAGCCTTAAATGGGAACATAACATCAGTCAATCTGAAAGCTTTTATGTCAACGCCATGTACAGCTACAACCGCGTTGACAATCAATTTACCAGCAACATCGCCCCGGGTATCACTTCCTTTACCAATAATGACCAACGCGCAGAAAGACTCGACCTAGAATTCCAGCACACCCTTGAACCAACAGATAACACTCGCCTGATCTGGGGGCTTGGCCATAGAGAAGATCAGGCTATGGCACCGCTCTGGCTGAATAACCATAAAACAGAAAAGAGCCATTTACAGCGCTTTTTTACCAACATTGAGTGGCGTCTGACAGAACAGTTAATTCTTAACGTGGGGGCACTCGCTGAGCAAAATAGCCTTGCAGATAACAATATCTCTCCTCGGATTGCCCTCAACTATCTTTTTCTGCCCAACCACTCACTCAGACTGATTGCATCCAGCGCCAACCGCACACCAACTATTACAGAAGCGCACCTGGATTTTACGCTCAAGACCAGCATTGGCTCATTGCCGCATACGACGAGCGAAGACAATCTGGAATCTGAACAGACAGAGTATTTTGAGCTCGGTTATCACGGTCAGTTTCTCAATAACAAACTCTCGGGCGACATTAAGCTCTATCGACAAAATTTCGATGATCTTCTCAGTAGTAAGCTAACCAGTAGCCTTCCTCTTATCGTTGACAATAGAGACTCTGCCAGCAGTAAAGGTATTGAGCTTGAAATCAATTACAGGCCTTCTCACCAGACACTTTTTCATGGTGGCTTTTCATACATAGACATTGATAGTCAATCAGCGAATCCCGACTATAGCCGATCTGCGCCGACTACTGATTTTAATCTCCTTGCATCAACACATCTGGATAATAACTGGCGAGTCAGCAGCGCTTTTTATTATCGCGATGAAATGGAATGGCTGCGTTCGGAAAACCGGCTGGGGAGTTTTAAGCGCCTCGATCTGACCGTTGCTAAAACAGTCAAACTAACCGGCAAGGAGGCAATAACCTTATCTTTTATGCTACAGAATGCTCTTGGTAAGAATGAAACTTTTGTTGATGGCAACCATTACGATAATCGTGGTTTTATCGAAATAGACTATCATGTTCATTAAGTTACCTACTCAGCAACATCCCACTTTGAAAATACTGATTAGAAATAGCTCTAAAACTTCACTTTTTATTAGCGCTGTAATCTCCTGCTTTCTGCATCTGACTTCGTCGCCGGTTTTGGCCGATAATGCTGATCTTGATCCCATAAATAGCTATTATCTCGAACAGGCGCCTGTTGTTCTTTCTGCTACCCGCTTAAGCCAGCCGCAGCTTGAAGCACCCGCTGCCGTCACAATTATCGACAGAGAGATGATCAAGGCATCCGGCTTAAAAGAGATCGCTGAGCTATTCCTTCTCGTCCCTGGTATGCAAGTCGCCCACCAAAACGGCCATTACCCAACTGCTACGTATCACGGTCTCTCTGATGAATACTCAAGACGGATGCAGGTTTTAATCGACGGAAGTTCGATGTATCTCCCAACCGTTGGGGGTGTTCTCTGGAGCGACCTTCCACTACAAATGGAAGATATTGAGCGTATTGAGGTTATTCGGGGTCCCAATGCAGCGAGTTTTGGCCCAAATTCTTTTCTCGGCGTAATAAACATTACAACTGCCCACGCCTCTCAGGATCCTGGGCTTATGGTTAAAGCTGTAACTGGAGAAAAAGGGTACCGCCGACTACTCCTTCGCCATGGTGGTTCCAACGGTGATTTCGACTATCGAATAAATGCTTCATACCTAGAAGATGATGGTTTCTCAACACTTCATGACAGCCAAAAAACAAGCACCCTAAACGGGCGACTGGATTATCGTGCAACGAGCCGTGACCTGCTGCAACTGAACTTCGGCTATAGCGAGGGACCACGAGAAAAAGGCAGCGAGACATTTCCTGAACGAACCCAACAACGGGAAGCTTTTTACCAGACCCTGCGTTGGGAGCACCATAAAAATCAGGATGAGAATTTTTCCCTACAATTTCTCTATAACTACAGCAATACTGAAGATCGATTCTTTAATAATTTTGGCAGCGGAATTACCGCCAATATAGACGACTCCCAAAAAGCTGAGAGGCTCGATCTTGAATTTCAACACACGTTCAAACCAGGTGAGAGTACACGGCTTGTATGGGGTCTAGGGGTTCGTCGTGATCGTATAAAAATGCCCTTCTGGCTTGATCAAAATAGCTATGAATCCAATTATCTACAACGAATATTTGCTAATTTAGAATGGCATATTTTTGATAACCTGATTCTTAACACTGGAGCGCTATACGAACAGAACAGCGTCACAGATCCTGCCTGGTCTCCGCGAATTGCGTTGAATTATCTGTTTTTACCCACACAATCAGCCCGATTTATTGCCACGCGCGCATTCAGAACGCCAACTATTACAGAAAAAAACATAAATGTTGTAGTCCATACTAATATTGAAGATGAACAACTATTTAAATCAGTAAATGACCCAAACTCGGAGCGCGCTGATTACGTTGAAATTGGATATCACGGCATTTTTCTCAACCACTCATTAAATGCTGATTTCAAAGTTTACCGTCAAACATTTCACCAGTTAATTGGCAAAAAGGATCGCGCTTATCTCTGTTCCGATGGTTCTCTTCTCTATTCAGCGACCTGCCCACCCAGCAACAGCTTGCTCAATCCATCGGGTGACAAGTTCACGCCCGTCGGCAATCTCGACTCCGCCGTCAATCAAGGTTATGAAATGGAGGTCAACTACCGACCCACACGCCGCACCTTAATCCATGCAGGATATAGCAAGACAAAAATTTTCAGCAGAGACACCAAAGAAGATTTTAGCGAATCGGCACCAACCGATACTTTTAACCTGCTAGTTTCCCAAAAACTGCAAAATAACTGGCAAATCAGTAGTGCTTTTTATTACCGAAGTGAAATGGAGTGGTTACTTTCCGGCAGCCCTTTAGAGAGCCATCGACGGATTGACTTCACCCTTTCAAAAATGATCAAGCTAACCGAAAAAGAGGCGCTGACACTTTCCTTTACGATGCAAACGGCTCTCGACGAGGGGCATGAATTTGATAGCGACAACTATCTCGATGATCGTGGTTTTCTAGAAATTGAATACCAGCTTCAATAGACTTATTTAATTAATCCATGTATTTCAAACAAAATAGCGATGAGCACGGACGTTCAGACGATAAAGCAGCAACTTAAAGAAGAAGCCGCTATCAACCGGTCACACAGTCCCTTTTCGACCGTGGTCGTGGTTGTGCTTGGTTTTTTGCTTTTCTCTCCAATCGCCATGGCCGCAAAAATTTTGGTTATCGGTGATGTTGAGCACCCTCTCCACCAGAAACTTATCCACGGGTTAAGCAAAGAGCTAACCCTGAAACCCGGAAAACTAACCATTCTTCGCCCGGATCAGATTGCGAAAAATTCTTTAGCTACTACTCAAGCTGACCTGATCATCACGTTGGGGCTTTCTGCCGCAAAGTCAGTTAACAATCTTAACTCGGACACCCCAATTTTATTTACCCTTTTACCTAAAGTCCTCGCCGACAATTTCATCGAGTGCCCGACTCAGCTTTGCCCACAAAAAAGGGGGGCACTGTTCCTTGAGCAGCCAATGAATCGTCGCTTAAACCTCATCCATCTGTTATTCCCTGATATCAAAAAACTGTCATTCCTTTATGGCGATTTTTCTGCTTCCTCTGCCAACGAACTCGATGAGCTTGCAAAAAAAGCGGGCTACATAACAGACAAAGCACACATTGAAAATAAAGATCAGCTATCCAGAAAGTTTAATGCGGTTCTAGAGCAATCTGAGCTGTTTATCGCCCTACCCGATCCTCTTATCCATAACCGCAACTCGATCCCACAACTACTGCTTGGCAGTTATCGCTACAATATTCCCATCATCGGTTTTTCAAAATCATATGTCTCTGCGGGTGCGATTGCTGCCGTCTTCTCTAGCTTAGAGGATCTAACTAAGGAGCTCACACTCTTAATTCAGACTTTCGAAAGAAGTGGTCAACTCCCTTCAGCTGGGCGCTACCCCAGCTTATATCGCATTCAGATAAACAGGAACGTTGCACGTAGTATGAACCTTCATCTCCCTTCACCCAGCCTTCTGCGCAAGGGGCTGCTAGCATTGGAAGAGGGGACATGATGCCCAAAGGCGGTATTCGCTTCCGACTACTTATCCTCGGTGCGCTGCCCGCCACAGTACTGGCTTTTGCCCTCACTTTCTGGTTTATTCAAACACGTATCGCTGAGCTCGACAATGCGCTCTTTGAACGTGGGAATATTATTGCCGAAAACCTGGCCCCAGCCTCCATCTATGGAGTTTTTTCAGGTAATGATTCTCTTCTTCAACAATTAACCGACAGTGCTGTCCAAAGGGCAGATATCGTCGATGCCGCTATTTACGACAAACAAAATCATCTCCGTGCCTATTCACAGAGCAATTTCCACAGGGATATCAATCATGGAGACATTCAGGACCGCCCCACCGAAGAGCTTTCTCATTTTAGCCACCCCATTGAACTGTCCATTTTAAATGAAGAGAAAGATGACCCTTTCACAGCGTTATCAGAAAAGACAATAGAAAAAAAACAGGTCATCGGCGAGGTTAGAATCAGTTTATCCCGCCATAGGACGGTGGCGGGACAAACAGCTATCATCTATACCAGCTCTCTCATTACGGTTTTAGGGCTTCTGTTTAGCTTTCTGCTTGCCTATAGGCTCTCTTTGCGAATCAGTACGCCCATCCTGGACTTGACCCGTACGGTCAAACAGGTCTCTGATGGGAATCTTGGGGCTCGCAGTCATATTCAAGCTCTGGAAGAGCTGAGCGACCTAAAATCTGGTCTCAACATCATGGCGGCATCACTTGAGAAGAACCAGATCCAGTTAAAGGAAAAAATAGCATCTGCCACTTCCGAACTAAGTCAATCACTTCAACTGCTTGAAAAGAGAAATTACCAGCTAAATGAGGCTCGCAAGCAAGCCGAAAAAACCAGCAAACAGAAATCCAAATTTTTAGCACATATGAGCCACGAAATCCGTACGCCCATGAACGGCATCCTCGGGTTTCTTCATATTCTTGGCAATAGTCATCTCACCCCAACCCAGTCAAATCAGCTACAACTCATCGAAAATTCAGCTAATAACTTACTGATTATTATCAATGAAGTTCTTGACCACGCCGAACTCGAGTCCGCTAGTCTAAAGCTCAACTTTGTTACTTTTGACCTACGGAGGTCTGTCGAAGAAAGCATTGCTTTA
>QNFJ01000078.1 GCA_003646305.1 Gammaproteobacteria bacterium
GCGAGAAGAAGTCGCAGCGAGAAAAAGTTACCAGCTTTTGTCAAAAATAAATCGCTACCCTGTTGGCACTGAGCAATTGCTCCCTCGGCCCGTGCGACCCGAAAAAAGCCACCACTCTAAACAGTTGGCTTTGAAAGCAGGTGAGCGTGATGGAGCAGGTTATACAGAGTTTGGTTTTCGAATGTCCTTTCATAGCCTGGAAGATAATGAGCTGGGCTTTTTACGGGGAGCGCAAATTAATATCGCCAGCATGCGTTTGCGCCATAATGAAGAAGAGGGTCTTTTTCTTCAACAGCTGGATTTTGCCGATATTTTTTCATTAACACCGAGGACGACCTTTTTTGACCCCCTATCATGGCGTATCCGTGGAGGTTTGGAACGGGCTTACCGAGATAAAAAGGACCGGTTGGTCGCCCATATTTCCGGCGGCGGTGGCTATGCATGGAATTTGACCAAAGGTGGAATGGTTTATACGCTTTTAACGGGTCGTCTTGAAGGAAATAGCGTGTTTAAAAACAGTGTTGAACCGGCGCTCGGAGCAGCGGCAGGCTTTCTTTTGCACAACGATTTTGGCACAGGAAGACTGGAGTTGAGAGGAGAAAAATTTACAGGCGGAACCGAGTCAACGCAGCTGGAATATGAGCAAAATTTGGTACTTGCCAGAGATCACGCAATTAAGGTCAGCTTCAAGCGGGAGTGGTATTCGCACAAGCAGCTCTCTGAGGTTGGATTAAGCTATCAGTTTTATTTTTGAAGCCAATGATTCGAATAGCCATTATCCTTTTCTGCTTCTTATTATCTGGTTGTTCATCCGTTTTCTTTTTCCCGATGAGCGCTCAAGTCGTGACGCCTGACCGGTTGGGCCTTGAATACCAAGATATTCACCTGCAAACGAAGAGTAAATTAGCGCTTCATGGCTGGTTTCTTCCAGCAAAGGGCGAAGCAAAAGGGAGTGTCTATTTTCTTCATGGTAATGCTGAAAACATTAGTACGCATATTCAGAGTGTGTATTGGTTGCCAGAAATGGGTTACCAGGTTTTTCTGCTAGATTACCGTGGCTATGGCCTATCTGAGGGCAAGCCGGATTTAGCGGGTGCATTGGAGGATATAAAAACGGGGTTTAACTGGTTAATCGAGCAAGAATCTGTTTCAGGAAAGCCTGTTTTTCTACTGGGGCAGAGCCTTGGTGCAAGTATGGGGATCTATTTTGCGGCAACCGATGATCAGGCTAAAAGCCACCTTTCTGGCGTGATTAGCGATGCAGCATTTGCCCGTTATCGTGATATTGCACGCCATGTGGCAGACCAGATCTGGCTTGCCTGGGCGCTACAGTACCCTGTCTCGTGGTCGGTTGTCAGGCAGTATGATCCGGTGGATTATATAGGTTCTATTTCACCGACTCCTTTGCTATTGATACATAGCCGTGATGATGTGATTATTCCGTGGGAAAATTCCAATGCGTTATTTGAGGCTGCAAAAGAGCCGAAAACTCAGATTGAAACAGCGGGCTATCACGGTATGACGTTTAACTTCACACGAAACAGGTGGGTTTTGCTCGATTTCTTTGAAAAATTTGGACAATGAGTCAAGCGATTGATCTGGCGGATATTTCTCCCTGGGTTGTCTATATTTTGCGCTGTGCGGACAAAACCTTTTATACAGGTGTTACCACTGAGCCAGAACGGCGCCTGAAAGAGCACAATGAGAGCGAAAAGGGGGCGAAATATACCCGCTGCCGCCGCCCAGTCGAGATGGTTTATTTGCAGAAGGCGGCATCTCGTTCGGAGGCGAGCAGGCGTGAATATGCAATCAAGCAATTGAGTCGCTCCGAAAAATTGCTTTTGATTGAGCAGGGTGGTCGTTTTGAATCGCATATAGATGTGGGTAACGGGGGTGGCAATGCAGTTGAGCTATTGTCCGGCGCGAGTGGGTTTTCAAAACAGAAAATCAAATCAGTGATGCAGAAAGGAGCGGTTTGGCTGACCAGAGGGAAGTCGACGCAACGCCTCCGGCGTGTTAAGAAAAAGCTGCAACCTGAAGATGAACTGCACCTTTATTATAACGGCAATGTCCTTGCCCAGTCGGCTTTAGAGGCAGAACTGGTGGCGGACTGCCAAGAGTACTCAGTTTGGCTGAAACCCTCTGGAATGATGTCTCAGGGCTCTAAATGGGGTGATCACACAACGGTTGTTCGTTACGCAGAAACGTACCTGGATCGAGTCACCTATCAAATTCACCGACTTGATCGTGCAACCAGCGGCCTGATCCTGGTCGCGCACAGTAAGAAAATGGCACGAATCCTAACAGGGATGTTTGAGCAGCGAACCATTAAAAAAAGCTATCAAGCGATTGTTTCCGGGCAGTTTGCTGAAGGGGTTATAACGTTAGATAGTGAAATCGAAGGGCGAACGGCGATTAGTCATGTAAAACGGCTGGGCTACGATTGTGATAAAAGCGCCTCATTGGTTGAAGTGGATATTGAAACAGGCCGAAAGCACCAGATTAGACGCCATCTCTCGGAAGCCGGTTTTCCGATAGTGGGGGATCGTCTTTATGGTGGAATGGTTGAAGGAGATCAGCCGTTAGATTTGCAGTTGATGGCTGTTAAATTGGCATTTAGTTGTCCACTTAGTGGAGAGGGGAGGGTGCTAACGGTTGGTAAGACGCTAGGGGAGTTAGCGGCTGAAACGTTGGAGTTTCGTTGGCTGTAGGTGTTTTCTCTCAGCTTCTGTTTATTTTAGGCAAACAAAAGAAATGAACGCCTAGCGGCAGCGAAAAGCTTTAATTCAAAGTATTACCGCATAAAAAGGGTGAAATTTTTGTTCGTGGAAGAAAAGGAAGGGGCTAATCTTGAAGTTTGTGTATAAGAATTTTAGTCACTTTAGTTCTGACTGAATTAATAAATTAGCAGCTCTTGCAACTGCAAACCCACAAATTACCCCAGCTGTATTGGCTAGTAAATCCAGCCACTCTCCATAACGATTTACGTACGGCTGCACCAGTTCAATTCCACCGCTATAAGCAATGAAAAATAGGCCGAAGAGCATCCATTTTTCGGGTTTACGTAGTGCGACTGGAAACATTAAAATCGCATAAGCAATTATGTGATGGAGTTTGTCCGTGCCAGGCAGCAATGGCAACTTTTCTACTGGCCATAGGGATGATGCGGTTATCACGACTAGTGACAATAGAGTGAATACCCCCCAGTTATTTTTGATTAGTGTTAACAGCTGAATCATTCAAATATGGGATTGCGGGGACTAAGCAGGTGAGAAATAAAGGGCGAGTCTAAAAGGTTTTGAGTCCTTTTAGACTCTAAATTGTTTCAGAAATCCCTTTGTGGAGTCTTGGCCTGTTTAGCTTGAGCGGCTCTCTAAAATAGCAACGGCAGGTAATGTTTTACCTTCGATAAACTCAAGGAATGCCCCTCCGCCGGTTGAGCTATAAGAGACCTGCTCGCTAATCTCGTATTTATCGATTGCAGCCAGTGTGTCACCACCACCTGCGATGGAGAAGCCTGCGCTTTCGGCAATGGCAAGTGAGAGTGTTTTTGTTCCCCCTCCGAACTGGTCAAATTCAAAAACACCGAGTGGACCATTCCAGATGATGGTTCCTGATTTTTTGATGATTTCCGCGTAGCGCGTGGCGGTTTCGGGGCCAATATCCATAATCAGGTCGTCTGCTTCAACGTCACTGACTTTTTTGATGGTCGCTTCAGCGGATTCTGAGAACTCTTTGGCGCAGACAACATCGGTCGGGATAGGGATCTCGCCACCGGCCGCTTTTGCTTTGTTGATAAGTTGTTTGGCATCTTCAAGTAAATCAGCTTCATAGAGTGATTTGCCAACGGGGTAACCGGCCGCGGCGATAAAGGTATTGGCAATGCCGCCACCGACAATCAGTTGATCAACTTTATTAGAAAGCGAGTCAAGCACGGTTAGTTTTGTAGAGACCTTTGAACCGCCGACAATCGCGAGCATTGGGCGAGCCGGATTATCGAGTGCTTTGGCAAGCGCATCCAGCTCATTGGCGAGCAATGGACCTGCGCAGGCAACCGGTGCAAAACGAGCGATACCATGTGTTGATGCCTGTGCGCGGTGTGCGGTGCCGAATGCGTCCATTACATAGATGTCACACAGTGCGGCCATTTTTTGGCTGAGTGATTCATCATCTTTTTTCTCACCTTTATTAAAGCGGACGTTCTCACAAAGGATCACTTCACCGGCTTCGCTATCAATGCCCTCAAGCCACTCTTTTTCGAGTCTAACCGGTTTTCCAAGTAGCGCTGATAGATGCTCGGCAACGGGTTTTAATGAGAATTTCTCGTCGTATTCTCCTTCGGTTGGCCGGCCAAGGTGAGACATCAGCAGCACATGGGCACCGGCATCGAGAGCGTACTGAATGGTTGGCAGGCTGGCGCGGATACGGGCGTCACTGGCCACCTTGCCTTCTTTAATTGGCACATTGAGGTCTTCACGAATCAGAACTTTCTTTCCCTTTAAGTTGAGATCGGTCATGCGAATGATGGTCATCATTATTCCCTTTATTTAGTGAGCGTTGATTAGTGTTTGCGTGGTGTCGAGCAGTCGGTTTGCGTAGCCCCACTCGTTGTCATACCAAGCATATATTCTAACCAGATTACCCTTAACTTTGGTCAGGGTGCTGTCGAAATTGGCCGAAGCAGATGAGTGATTGTAGTCAATGGAGACAAGTGGTTTGTCGCAGTAGTTTAGTAACCGGCCATCTGCAGCTTTATGCATAATCGTGTTGATCTCTTCGACGGATGTGCTGCGAGGGGTCGTGAAGGAAAGGTCAACAAGTGAGACATTGATCGTTGGGACACGCAGTGAAACCCCATCGAATTTTCCCGCAATCTCCGGAAGGACTCTTTCCAGGGCGCGTGTTGCTCCGGTGCTGGTGGGGATGATGGACTGTGTTGCCGAGCGGGCACGGCGAAGATCGTTGTGGTGCGCATCAATCAGAACCTGATCATTTGTGTAGGCATGAACGGTGGAGATGAGCCCATATTCAATGCCAATGACATCATTTAGCGGCTTGATGATGTGTGCCAGACAGTTTGTTGTACACGAGGCGTTGGAAATAACCGTATGTGTAGACTGCAGCAAAGAATCATTAATGCCATGCACGCAGGTTAAATCAATCTCTCCCTCTGCAGGGGCAGAGATAATCACTTTCCTGGCACCTGCCTGAATGTGTGCTGCCGCATCAGAACGTTTTGTAAAACGTCCCGTACACTCCAAGACCACATCAATCGCTAGTCGATCCCAGGGTAGTTTTGTGGGGTTGTTTTCCTGGCTGTAGTGGATCGGATCATCCCCGACCAGCACCTGGCCATCACGTGTACTAATCGTCTGTCCAAACCGGCCATGAGTGCTATCAAACTGGGTCAGATGAACACTCGTCTCAAGGGGGTGAGGGTCATTGATCGCAACAACCTGAATTTCTGCTGTTCGGCCAGACTCATACAGGGCACGCAATGTTGCGCGCCCAATCCGACCATAGCCATTAATGGCAACTCTGATGCTCATTCTGGCGGTGATTAAAGTAGTGCTTCTGCCCGCTCTACGACATTCTCAACGGTAAAACCAAAGAGTTTAAAGAGTTCGCCGGCAGGGGCAGACTCACCGAAACGATCGATACCAACCACATCACCATTTAAGCCAACATACTTATACCAGCCTCGGGTTGTTCCCGCTTCAATGGCTAATCTGGCGGTTACAGCTGAGGGCAGGACAGATTCTTTGTAGTCACGATCTTGAGCATCAAACAGATCGGTACAAGGCATAGAGACAACGCGTACAGCTACGTTTTTAGCGGCTAACTGCTTAGCTGCATCAGTTGCTAAAGATACTTCAGAACCCGTTGCGATAATGATCAGTTGTGGTTCTCCTTCGCAATTCACAAGGGTGTAGCCACCTTTTTCGATCAGCGCCCGTTGCTCAGCATTGCGAGATTGATGAGGTAGCGCCTGACGAGAAAAAATCAGGGAGGAGGGGCCATCATTACGCTCGATCGCACTTTTCCATGAAACGGCCGATTCAACTGCGTCACACGGACGCCAGACATTCATATTGGGGATCAAACGTAAGCTCTCAACATGCTCAATGGGTTGATGTGTTGGGCCATCTTCGCCCAGACCGATTGAATCATGAGTCAGAACAGAAATAGTTCGCAACCCCATTAATGAGGCCATACGCAGCCCATTCCGGGCATAGTCAGAAAAGACCAGGAAGGTTGCACCGTAAGGGATAAAACCGCCGTGGAGTGCGAGACCATTCTGGATTGCCGCCATGCCGAATTCACGAACACCATAGAATAGGTAGTTACCATCGGCATCATCACGACTGACCCCTTTTGCACCAGACCAAAGTGTCAGGTTTGAGCCGGCCAAATCAGCCGATCCACCCATAAATTCAGGTAGCAAGGGGCCAAAACCATTAAGGCTATTTTGAGAGGCCTTACGAGAGGCAATACTTTCAGCTTTTGTATCGACTTCCTGAATAAAGGCGGCTGCTTTTTCAGTCCAGTCGGCAGGTAGCTCACCCGATAGACGGCGCTCTAATTCGCTTGCCAGTTCAGGGTGCTCTGCTTGATAACGCTCGAAGATTTCGCCCCAGCTGCGTTCAAGTGTTTTACCTGATTCGGTTGCATCCCAACCAGCTTTGATCTCAGCCGGAATTTCAAAAGGGCCATAAGGCCAGCCTAATGCTTCACGCGTTGCTGCGATCTCTTCGGCACCTAGCGGTGCGCCGTGGCATTTTTCACTTCCTGCAAATTTTGGAGAGCCAAAGCCGATCTTGGTTCTGCAGCAAATGAGTGTGGGTTTGTCTGTCTCTGCGATGGCTGTTTGAATCGCCATTTCAATTTCATCGGCATCATGCCCATCAACATGGCGAATTACCTGCCAACCATAGGATTCAAAGCGAGCTGCGGTATCATCGGTAAACCAGCCTTCGACGTTGCCATCAATAGAAATGCCGTTGTCATCCCAGAAAGCAGTCAATTTTCCAAGCCCCAAAGTCCCCGCTAGTGAGCAAACTTCATGAGAAATTCCTTCCATCATGCAGCCATCACCCATAAAGGCCCATGTACGGTGATCAACAACAGCTAAGTTATCGCGGTTAAACTGCGCAGCAAGCGCTTTTTCAGCAATTGCCATACCGACAGCATTACTAATGCCTTGCCCTAAAGGACCCGTTGTCGTCTCAACACCGGGAGTGATCCCATATTCAGGATGACCTGCTGTTTTTGAGTGAAGCTGGCGAAAGTTTTTTAGCTCTTCAATGGGTAGGTCGTAGCCACTCAAGTGAAGCAGTGAGTAGATCAACATTGATCCATGGCCGTTCGAAAGAACAAAGCGATCACGGTCAGGCCAGTCAGGGTTTGAAGGACTATGTTTCAGGTGACTGTTCCAGAGCACTTCAGCAATATCCGCCATTCCCATTGGTGCTCCGGGGTGGCCGGAGTTAGCTTGTTGTACGCCATCCATACTGAGTGCACGGATCGCGTTAGCGAGAGTTTTTCGGGGGATTGAATTGCTCATGATCGATCTCTTTGAGAGTTGATTATTAATATTTGCTGGCGGAGAGGCCACCAAAAAAGGTGCTTAATTTTACACTGAACGGGCGCGAAGAGAAACGGCTCAAGACAGCTGTTCCAGGTTGAGTAGTTAATTGTGAGACTTGGGTCGGGTGTTTAATCATGGACAAAGGGGTTACTTTTCCGTTCCTGACCAAAAGTCGACATCGGCCCATGTCCCGGGATAAAGGCAACATCGTTTCCGAGAGGCCATAGCTGTTCACGAATGGCGTTAATAAGGGTGGCGTGATCTCCACGTGGGAAGTCGGTGCGGCCAATAGAGCCCTGAAAAAGCACATCGCCGACGATGGCGAGCTTGCTTTCCGGGTGGAAGAAAATAACATGCCCTGGCGTGTGGCCGGGTGTATGGCGAACTTCCAGCGTTAGATTGCCGACGGTGACGGTGTCATTTTGATTTAGCCAACGGCTGGGCGTAAATTTTTCAGCAAGAGGAAAACCATATTCTTTACTCTGCGCCGGGAGTCCATCAATCCAGAACTGATCTTCTTTCTGAGGTCCTTCAATAGGAAGGCTTAATTTCCTCGATAGCTCTGCAGTACCTCCTGCATGGTCGATATGGGCATGCGTGAGAAGAATCTTCTCAATCGTGACGCCTGCTTGCTTAGCAGCTGCGAGGATTTGATCGAGATCGCCACCTGGGTCAATCACTGCGGCCTTCATTGTTTCTTCACACCATAAAAGGGTGCAGTTTTGCTGGAAAGGTGTGACTGGGATGATTTTGTATTTCATTTTAATTCTCTTTTTATGTCCATTTTATTGAGCAGCCGATGCTGGCAGCCTGCTCTCTTGGCCCTTTACCCGTTTCGGCAACCAGTTTCATTGCATCAAAGAGTTCGCGAGGGCTCTCTTTAGGTAAGGTCTCTTTGCCACTGGCATCTAAGCGTCCGCGGTACTGTAGCTCAAGGTTTTTGTTGTAACCAAAGAAATCAGGGGTACAGATTGCGCCATAGGCTTTGGCAGTCTGTTGTGTTTCATCTAGCAGGTAGGGGAACGGGAATTGCCACTGTTCAGAAATCACCTTCATATTTTCGAATGAATCTTCGGGGTAATCACTCGGGTCGTTCGACATGATAGCAACAGAATTAATGCCAATCTTTTTTAGTGCCAGGGTATCGCGAACAAGCCGTTTGTGAATCGCTTTGACGTAAGGGCAGTGGTTACAGATAAACATGACCAGAAGTCCATTTTTCCCTCGACATTCATTAAGTGTCCAGTTTTTGCC
>QNFJ01000079.1 GCA_003646305.1 Gammaproteobacteria bacterium
ACCTCTAGTGCGTGCGCCATGCTGGCTCGGTCAACTTTGGTGAGAATATCGCCCACCAAATAGGTTTTCATATCAAGATACTGAACCAATGAGAGCGGATGATCGGTGGGCGCATTTGCTGAGTGTCGCCTAAAGACCTCTATCGATTGATAGCTTTGAAGATCGCTCTTAAGTTTATGACTGAATAGGTTGCCGCGCATCTGGTCTGAGAAAATTGAGACACTATGCAAGTAGCCCTCTTCGCTATCACGCGCCATCGACTCAAAGGTTGTTTTTGCACGGAAGACTTTCGGTGCCCAATCCGCTTTAGGATAAGCCCTACCCAAGAAGCCAAAAAGGGGTTGCCTTAAGCCAGCAGGCAACATCGAGCGCATTTTATCTTCATAAGTGTGCCACCGATAGCGACGATATCCGGCCAGGTTTTCATCGCCTCCATCTCCAGACAAGACAACTGTCACCTTCTTTTTCGCTAACTCGCATACACGATAAGTTGGCAGTGCTGAGCTATCGGCATAAGGCTCATCATAAAGGTCGGCAAGATGGTCGATCAGGTCAAAATCTTCTGGGTCAACCTGTTCAACACGGTGATTGGTCTTATATAAATCGGCTACTTGGGCAGCATATTGTGATTCATTAAATTTCGGGTCACCGAATGAGATGGAGCAGGTATTGACTGGCTCTTGCGAGCTTTTTGCCATCATCGCCACGACACCACTTGAATCAACACCGCCCGATAGAAATGCACCTAATGGCACTTCAGCCATCATTCTAATATCAACAGCCTCTTTAAACCGGTCAATTAACTCCGCCCCCATTACCTGCTCACTTCCAGCGGTATGTAGCTGAAATGAGACATCCCAATATTGCTCGGGTCGGTAGCTTTTATCACCTCGTTTGATGGTTAGACGGTAACCAGGTGAGAGTTTATAGACATTTTTGTAGATTGTTTTCGGCTCTGGCACATAACCAAAGGTGAAATATTCTTCCACCGCTGTTGGGTCAAACTCTCGTGGTAAATCGGGATGAAGCTGCAGCGATTTAAGCTCTGAGCCAAAGATAAACTGGCCATTTTCCAGTTCCGCATAAAATAGTGGTTTAATCCCCATACGGTCACGGGCAAGAAACAGGGTTTCTCGATTGCGATCCCAAATGGCAAATGCAAACATGCCTCGAAAATGATCAACACACTGCTCACCCCACTCTTCCCAGGCATGAACAATCACCTCGGTATCGCAGTGAGTGCGAAACGTATGGCCGAGTGATTTCAGTTCAATCGAGAGTGCAGGAAAATTGTAAATCTCACCGTTATAGGTGACGACCACTGTTTCATCTTCATTAAATAGTGGCTGCTGGCCACTGGAGAGATCGATAATCGAAAGTCGACGATGACCAAAACCTAAGCCCGCTTCGATATGGATTCCCCCTTCATCGGGCCCTCGATGAAACTGGGTTTCATTCATATCAGAAAGCAACTTTCGGTTGATATCACGTCGTTCTCTAATGTCAAAAATTCCAACTATGCCACACATGAAACCGATTCCTTTTTTGTCTTATTTCTCAAGCAGTTCATCGTACAAACCCAAATATTTCTCAACCATTTTATCGAGACTAAATTGTTCCATAACCCGAGCTAATCCTTGCTCTCCATGCTTGTTAAGAAGTTGCGGATTATTCAGATAACATTCAAGAGCCGAGGCCATCGCCTCAGGATTCTCACGCGGCACTAATAGACCCGTTTCTCCATCAACTACTAAATCAGGATTTCCACCTACATTGGTAGCAACGACGGGAAGCCCACTAGCCATTGCTTCAAGTATCGTATTTGAAATACCTTCTGCCTGAGAGGGCAAAACAAACAGTTCTAACTGCCTCAAGATAAGCTCAATATCATCTCTTGTACCGGGTAACCACGCTAAAGCTGCATTCCCACTTGTAGTCAACAATGCCAAGGCCTCCTCCCGTAGCGGCCCTTCACCAACCAGCACCAATCTCAATTTTTCTCGCAGTTCAGGCTGTTTACTGAGCAGTTGATTAAATGCTTTGACCAATGTTATTTGATCTTTTACACCTTGCATTCGTCCAATCGTCCCAATCACAAACAACCTGCTATCTGTAAAAGGGTAGTTCTCCGGCAAGGTATCTGAAGACTGTAAGGGATGAAACTTTTCCGTATCAACACCATTGCAAATACGTCTAATCTTGCTTTCTTGAACACCAATTTTATCTTTTAGATAATCTTCAAGGTGGCTAGATAGTGGAATATAACGCTGCACAAGTGGCTTGAAAAAGCGTCTTAGTAGTTGGTACTTTCGATTATCTCCCTCTGGATCAAAAGTATCCCAACCATGCTCCCCATGAACTCTGTAGCGAACACCTGCCAAAAATGCCGGCAACTGACATTCAATTGCACTCAAATTACGCGTATGGACGATGTCAGGCTGGATCTTCTTTAACAGTTTATAAAGCCGAAGGAAGATCGATAAATCATTGCCTTCGCGTTTGTGCAGTTCAAATACCTCTACATCTCCGCTTTTAATTCTGTTTTTAAAGTCCGTTGCCTCTTTTAAACAAATAATTGTATGTCGATACCGGCTTGGCGGTGTTTGGTTAATCAGGTTTACCAAACCATTCTCAAGCCCGCCAACACCTAAGCTATAAATTACATTAACGACCAGTGGTGGATTTTTTTCACTGTTCACTATGATTTTGAAGCCTCTTCTAAACTTTTATCAAGTGCTGGGAACAACACATTTATAAATTTCTGCAAACGTTGCTCGGCCTCTACTGTGCTCTCATCATACTCAGTCACTAAGATAATCCCCGCTGCATCGGACGGGTTACCCAACAATTTATCCTTGGCTTCTAGCAACTTAGCAATGTAATTATTTGATGTATGTTGCCCAGAAACCCAGTCCCAGTGCCAGACTAGAAACTTCTTATTCGAAGAGCTTAGCCTTGATCTTTTAACCGTAATATCTTTATCACCAACAGAGACCTTAATCGGATACTGGTCGAGCATTTTCCATACGGGATGCTTCTGAGGAATCAAAATATTCTGCGAGTTGATAAGTTCACTTCCCTGCTTCTGGTCTCGGTAGTAGCGGAGATATAAAGCAACCGCTTCTCCACCTAGGCTATAGAGATAGTCTGCTTCGAGCTGTTGCCCTGTATAACTCGGCTTCCAATCTGTAAACAGTTTTGCTGACCGCTGCCAACCATTTTGAATGGCAGGCGCATCAAGCTGAACAGCCCTTGCTTGAGTCACTCCTTTTTCAAGCATCATCGCTGCACTGAGTGGCCAAATAGCGCTAATTAACAAGGTGAGCGTTGCGACAATAAGCTGTTTTTTTCTACTTCCTTCTGTACTACCGATATCGACTTTAGAAACCTCTGACTCTTCACCACTCTCTTCTCGCCAAAACGAACCAATCCAGAACATTAAAAACATCACAATACCGAAAAAGACCCAGCCATAGATATAGTGGTCAACACCTAGAGCCAGTTTCATATCGCTGTAGTGGGCAATCATTACAATCATAAAGGCTCTCAGCCCATTCGCTATAATCGGAAAAACAATTGCCAAGATGATAAATGCTACACGCCGATAATTAGAGCGATAGGTCATGTAAGCGTAGAGCGTTCCAAGTGTGATTGAGGCGATTAAATAACGCAGCCCGCTACACCCCTCAACAACCGACCAGTCCCCACTTGGAATACTAAAAAAAGTCCCTTCTCGATAAACCGGAATACCGGTCAATTCGATCATTGCAACCGTAAAATCTGCAGTAAAATTCATCATAGGAGGTACTAGAAACTCCCCTATTGGTACTGCAAAAAACAGAAATCCCAGAGGAAATAAGAGAAGGCGCGTAACGGGCCAACCTAATATTGCCCAAACTATAAGTGGGATCATTCCCACTAAACCCAGTTGTTGTACAACCTGAACATCAACAATATTTGCCAGCAACCAGCCCAAACCGGAAAGCCCCAATAATAAAA
This sequence comes from Gammaproteobacteria bacterium, assembly GCA_003646305.1. Classification (GTDB taxonomy): domain Bacteria; phylum Pseudomonadota; class Gammaproteobacteria; order Methylococcales; family UBA2780; genus UBA2780. The sequence continues at coordinate 4,000 of QNFJ01000079.1, forward strand.
GAGGTCTCACATCTGCAGCGGGTGATAAACGGATAATTTCAGCCCTTTTTTCCCAAATCAAATAAAGGCTGATCGGAAAGATGAAAAAGCCGTGTGCAAAGGTCTCTGATCTCCACCAGACTGAAACCATTGAAAGTAGCGTCTCATAATAAAAAGCAAACAGCAGCACAAGCAGTAGCGATAACAGCAGTATCGACCGACGCCATAGGCCTCCGGCATCTAATCTTCCACTCATCTGGTTAATTTCTTTTTCCATCTCTATCTCACTCACCATCTCTAGATCACTGCCGCAGATTCAGCCTTAGAACTGTTCATTTCCAGCAACTGCTCAATCCGTTGCAGGTTATTTTCCCAGCTATAGTGCATTTTTATACACTTCCTGTTCTCTTTAGAAAATGGATGAATTGCTTGACTACGGTTAAGTTGGTCTCGAATCAGTTGCGCCATTTTTTCGGCATCATCTTCCACCACAACATCAACCTCTTCCCATTCTCTAATGCCTTCTATCGCTGCTGTTGTCACCACAACAGGCTTTGCCATGGCCATCGCTTCAAGCACTTTATTTTGAACACCTCGGGCAATACGCATCGGTGCGACCACAAGTTCTGCATATCTTAGATATGGACGAATATCCTTAACAGAGCCGGTAACATGAACCCCTTCACGCCGCTCAAGAGCGGTCACCAGCTCACTGGGCCTTGCCCCTACAATATAGAAACGGGCGTTGAGGTGGTACTGCAGTATTTGAGGGAAAACCTCTTTGGCAAACCAGCTCACCGCATCGGCATTTGCCCAATAATCCATCGCCCCAGTAAAGACAATCACTTGCTCACTTTCAGGGTAAGGGTTTTCATGCTCTAACGCGGGATCAAAGTAGTCGGTGTCGACCCCATTTTCAATATGAGTGATTTTCTCCGCTGACTCTGGAGCCAGCACTTTAAAAAGCTCGGCCTCTTGCTTGGATACAAAGATAGAGCTGTCAAACTGTTTTGCGATTGAGCGATCATAATCGAGCAGCTGTTCTCCTTCTCTTCGGTACACCCAGCTCATTGGCCATGGCTTACCTTTTGAGTATTGCTGCCACTTGTCTGAATCGACATCGACAAAATCAATCAGTTTATGTGCTGGCCATTCTGGGTCGACGTATTGCGCCATCGCTGAAGAGAAGACCACAACACGCTCAATTGCGTTATCTTTTATGGCTCCCTCAACCCATTTACTCATTTCACTATTCTCGTAGTAAGGGAGTGAAAGTGGTTGATTATGTAGAAAACCTTTTAAACTTTTAACCTTACTCTTAAGTGGGTCGAGCGGTAGAAAGCAGCATTGACTGCAGAGTTTCTGCACTTCATGAATATGCTGCCAATCCTGCTCATCATCAATAAAAGCCCCTAAAAAAACCTGATAGTCCTTTGCTAGCTTTTTAAGCAGATTAAAAGAGCGAATCTTATCGCCCTTGTTGGGTGGAAACGGAATTCGGTGGACAAGAAAGAGTAGTTTTTCCATAACGCTCAATTAACCGAGGTTTTTTGAAATCCAAGGGCCAATCATCATACTAATCGGGAGGGGTAGCTTCTGCCATAACTCGATAAAAATCTTGTATTTTGGATTCATTGGGTTGATATCTGGCATTTCAGTCGCATTAACCAGTTCAAACTCATAATGTAGTGGTTCGGGTTCAAACCCCCAGTGCTTTTTAAAGCGATATGAGCCGGTTCCCTCTTTACTGCGCCCATAATCAAATACCTTCACCCCTTTTTCCGTGGCTCGGCGCATCAATTCCCAGTACATAAAGTCATTCCCTTTTAGGGAGCGGGCCTCGCTCGTCCCTCCGCCGTAGTAGGGCAAGACTTCATCTCTAAAGTAAAAGCTCATGACACTAGCCACCAGTTTTCCTTCAAACTCAATCGTCTGAACCTCACAGCAGTCAGAAAAAACCTCCATAATGGTTTTAAAGTAACGCTTTGAAAAAACAGGGGTTCCTAAGTTACGAACACTCTCTCCATAGGCTTGGTAAAAGCGCTCAACATCATGATCAATCACACTCACCATGCCAGATTTAATCCCTTTGCGCACCACGGCTCGCTGCTTTCTAGGAATTGCTTGCAAATTCACGTCTGGGTCAGGGTCGAGTAATTTTCTAAAGGTGACATAGAGTGCTTTTCGAGGTCTTTCTGCTTTATGCTCTTTGCGGTTTCTCATCTCTAGATAATCAACGCCAAGTTCTCTAGCTAGCGTGCAGGCTGCTTCATCCAGTGCGGCTCTCGCCTCTTCTGAATTCGCCGCAATACCACCATAAACACAAAAAGGTGAAGAGATCAGCGCATTTCCAAACAGAAAACTTTTGACATGTCCTAAAGGAAGAACACCACAGATTTCACCCTTTTCTTCTGCATACAAGAAATGAATGGTATGACCAAAGGCCCGCTCAATCACCTCCTTCCAACCTGCTTTATGGAAAAACGTCGCCTCTGGACAGTTTTCTACAAATTGATCCCAACGCGCTATTGATTGTTGATCTAGCTTTTTGATTTCCATATTTTTAGTTATCAGTTCTAATGTTAGTTTTTAGTTGTTTGGGTATCGTTATCAATAAAAACCTGTTGCATTGTTCCCCAGTTAAAATCCCCAAGGAGTCTATCTAATCTTGCTTCTGTTTTATGCAGGTTAAGGTAATGACGAAAGCGGGTCTTCATATCGATCCCGAGCTGTTTTGGCTGCTCTGGGTCAATCTCCCAAGGATGAAAATAAAAAACAGTCGACTGATTATCTTGTTTGTTAACTCGGTTAATGGCCCACTTTGAGAGTGCATAGGGATAGAGCCGAAAGAATCCGCCTCCGCCACAAGGGAAATTTCTGCTCGCTATTTGAGTTGTGGTAACAGGAATCTCAATCAATGTTCCTTTTTCAGTCGGCCTAAAACTAAAACGGGGTGCATCAGGCATTCCATACAGATCATGCTTAACAGGATAGATACTGGAACTGTACGAAAAGCCTTCTTCTTCAAGAACATCTAGCGCCCAAAGATTCGAGGCACCAATAGAGTAACTTGCGGCTCTATAACCATTTACCGCCACACCTGAAACCTCTTCTAATAGTCTTTTCGATTGAATAATATCTGCTCGAAACTGCTCAGGGGTTTGCTCAGTAACTCGAATATGATTTTGTCCATGGCAAGCCAGTTCATGCCCATCCGCAACAATATCTTTAACTAACTGAGGATAGCGTTCTGCAACCCAACCCAGCGTAAAAAAGGTCGCTTGGACGTCATGGCGCTTAAAAAGGGAGAGAATCTTTCGTGTATTATCTTCGATACGACAAGCAAGCTTATCCCATTGCTCACGGTCGATAATTTTTTCAAAAGCAGAAACTTGAAAGTAATCTTCCACATCTACTGTCATCGCGTTAATAGGCTGTCGGTTATTACAGACCGTCATTTCGTCTTGTCCATTAGACAATGCTCTCTCCAAAAAGGGAAAAGTTTAATTTCTATACAGAGAAAGTGTAGTTGATAACATTCAAACCACTATCCGAAGCTGCTTAAACAGAGCTAAAAACTAAAGATAGTGCTCAATAATTTTCTGGATAATCCTCTTTGCCGCATGACCATCCCATTTCTCAGGAATTTGCCCAGATTTACCACCCCTTTCCAAGACTTCTTTCATGCTGGAAAGGATTTTTTCACTATCTGAACCAACAATCACATTAGTGCCTTGATCAACAGTGATAGGCCGCTCCGTACTTTCCCGGAGGGTGATACAGGGAACGCCTAATGCGGTCGTCTCTTCTTGGAGGCCACCCGAATCAGTTAGTACCACCTTCGCTGAAGAAACAACGCCCAATATCTCCAAATAGGGCAGCGGAGGCAGGCAGGTAATATTTCCACTTTGAAGTTTCGAGGTTAGACCAAATTTCTCAATCATTTTTGCTGTCCGAGGGTGAACAGGGAAAATAACCGGCAATTTCTGGCTAATCTCTACGATGGTATCTAAAATCCTCGATAAAACCGCCTCGTCATCCACATTAGAGGGTCTATGCATGGTCAATAATGCATAGTTTTTAGCTTCAATATTTTGCCTATAACTGGAAATATGGCGACTTAACACCTCTGAAAAAGGAGTCGCTTTTTTCAAGTTATTCAACAAGGTATCGATCATTACGTTGCCTGCAAAACAGACCCGTTTTGAATCAATCCCTTCGGCTACGAGATTCTTTTCTGCCTCTTTTTCAGTTGTAAAAAGCAGGTCCGATATCTGGTCTGTTAAAACACGGTTGATCTCTTCCGGCATTTGACGATCACCACTTCGAAGGCCCGCCTCAACATGAATCAATGGGATATGCTTTTTAACGGCGACAAGACCACAGGCGATAGTTGAATTCACATCACCAACAACTAATACTGCAAAGGGGTTCAAATCATCTAGGACAGGTTCAAAAAGGCGCATAATTTCTGCTGTCTGCACAGCATGGGAGCCAGACCCAACTTCTAGGTCAATATCGGGTTCAGGAATCCCCAATTGGCGAAAGAATGAATCTTTCATAGCCTCATCATAGTGCTGACCAGTGTGAACCAAGTAAGGCTGCAAATGCCCTTCCTGCTTCTTAATCGCTGCCATAATCGGGGCAATCTTCATGAAATTTGGACGAGCACCTACGACACAAACCAATACTGGCTTTTTGGAATTATCATTCATTTTGAAATCCTAAATAAACTAATCCAGAAGATCTTCTTCTGC
>QNFJ01000080.1 GCA_003646305.1 Gammaproteobacteria bacterium
ACCACTGAGAACACGAGGGCCACAGAGGAACGTCGGTTTAATCTCTAAAAGAGCTCTATTGGCTCGGTGCTGATAATGATCCAATCAAGGGCGTGCTGATGTGGAGAGGTCAATGTTTTTACACAAAACAGGTAAGGAGTCTTTTCTTCGTGATCTTTGTGCACCTCGTGGTGATAACGTCTTTAATCTGTCACTTTCTTTTTATAAGCCAATACCATTAACAGTACCCCAACTAGCAGCATTGGGACTGTCAGAACCTGCCCCATCGTTACCCAACCATAAGCGAGATAACCGATATGAGCATCGGGTAGTCGGTAAAATTCAACAAAGAAGCGGGCGACGCCATACCCTAATAAGAAAAGTCCCGATACTGCCATTTTAGGTCGTGCTTTGTGGGAATAAACCCACAACAATATAAAAAGCACCAACCCTTCTAAAGCCGCTTCATACAACATAGAGGGGTGTCTGGCGAGTGGCCCTAATCCCGGGACAAGCATTCCCCATGGGAGATCGGTCGGTGCCCCCCAAAGCTCTCCATTAATAAAGTTACCGATTCTGCCGGTAAAGAGGCCAATAGGGACAAGTGGTGCGATAAAGTCTGTGACGGTAAAGAAGGTCGCTCCAACCTTTTTGCCGAACAGCCACATGGCAATAAAGACACCCAGCATGCCGCCATGAAATGACATGCCACCCTCCCAAACTCTAAAAAGTATGATGGGATTCTCTAAAAAAACAGGTAGATTATAAAAAAGGACATAGCCAATGCGCCCGCCCAGCACAACGCCAACCGCGCCGTAAAACAACAGGTCATCCATTTGTTCTGCGCTGATTTGTGAGCCCGGTTTTTTAGCCCGATAGCGGCCCAACAGCCAAACGCCGGTAAAACCAATCAGGTACATCAGCCCATACCAGTGAACTTTTAGGGGGCCTAAAGAGAGGGCAACAGGGTCTATATCCGGGTAAGCAATCATCCGAGTATGCTATCATAAGAGCCTATTTTTATTGGTTTTAAGTTGGCCTTCGCTAACTTGCTCAATAACCTATTATTTTAGTCAGGTACCACCCAAAATGTCTGCTCAACCGATCCACCGAATTCGCGAGATTCCTTACAATTACACCTCTTTTTCTGATCGCGAGATTGTTATCAGGATTTTAGGCGAGGAGCAATGGAAAACTATTGAACAGCTTCGATCTTCCAGAAAAACAGGACGATCTGCGAGAATGTTGTTTGAAGTGCTCGGGGATATCTGGGTGGTTAACCGCAACCCTTATATCCAGGGTGACCTTCTTAAGAATCCGAAGCGGCGCGATGCACTCATTGAGGCATTAAACCATCGGCTCACTCAAGTTGAGGCGCGGCTCGATAATAATGACGTAGCCAGAGAGCTACTCACTGCTGCGCAGAAAGCTGTTTCTGAGTTTAAGGCGTGGTTCCCCGCGCAATTAAAACTTCGCAGCAAGGTTTCCAGTGTACTCAGAAAAATTACCCACAAGGATAATATCGATTTTGGTGGGCTTGCTCGTGTTTCTCACGCAACAGATGCAACCGACTGGCGTGTAGAGCACCCACTTGTTGTGATTTGTCCTGACTCTGAAGAGGAGATGGCAAAAATTGTCGAAGGCTGTACCGGTCTTGGGCTAACCATTATACCGCGTGGCGGTGGTACCGGTTATACCGGTGGCGCGATTCCTCTCGAGGCAGATTCTGTTGTCATTAATACCGAAAAGCTGGATGCATTAAGTGAGGTTGAGTCTCTCACGCTTCCCGGACTTGATAAGAAAGTCGCCACTGTCAGAACGGGAGCAGGTGTTGTAACGCGCCGTGTCTCTGATCTGGCGATCGCCAATAACCTGATCTTTGCTGTTGATCCAACGTCTCAGGATGCCTCAACGATCGGCGGTAATATCTCTATGAATGCCGGTGGTAAAAAGGCCGTTCTATGGGGTACAACGCTTGATAACCTCGTCTCATGGCGCATGGTAACGCCCGATGCCAGCTGGATTGAAGTCGAAAGGCTCAACCATAATCTTGGGAAAATACACGAACAGCCTGAAGTAAGTTTCCGTGTAACGCACTTTGAAGCTGACGGCAAAACCACTATTGGCGAACCAGAACAGCTCAATATGCCGGGCAGTATGTTCCGCAAAAAAGGATTGGGTAAAGATGTTACCGATAAATTTTTAGGCGGTCTTCCTGGTATTCAGAAAGAGGGTTGTGATGGACTCATCACCTCTGCCCGCTTTATTCTCCATAAAATGCCATCGCACATGCGAACAGTCTGTCTCGAGTTTTTTGGGACAGATCTAGGTCTCGCTGTTCCTGCGATTGTTGAGATAAAAGCCTATCTGGAGAGTCAGGCCAAAAAGGGTGTGCTGTTGTCCGGGTTGGAGCACCTTGATGATCGCTATATTAAAGCCGTCAAATACACCACTAAAGCAGCTCGTCGTGAGCTGCCCAAAATGATTCTACTCGCCGATATTGCGGGCGAAGATGAAGATGCAGTGGGCCATGCCTGCTCAACCGTTGTTAAGCTCGCGAATGCGCGTGATGCAGAAGGATTTATTGCGGCAAGCCCCGAAGCGCGTGGCCGTTTTTGGGCTGATCGTTCGCGAACTGCAGCGATCTCCGCGCATACTAACGCCTTTAAGATCAACGAAGATGTGGTGATTCCCATTGAAAACCTCAATACCTACAGCATGGGTATTGAGCGGATCAATATCGAGCTTTCCATCACCAACAAACTGAAGATTATCGATGCTGTTCTGGAATATCTCGGTAGCGATATTGAGGAATTTAAATCCCCGGATAGTAATTATGAAGACAGTCCTGAAGATATCGAAATCTTTGAATCCAAACGTCATATGGCAAAAAACCATCTTGGTGAGGTTCGGGTTCGCTGGCAGAAGATTCTCGATAATTTTGATGAACCAGCACACGACAACCTTTCACTGCTAAATGAGGAAGAGAAAGCCAGCATCAAAGATGATGATAGCCTGCTAAATCTACTACTCAGGCGAGACTTGGTTATCTCTTATCGCAAGGAGATTGTTGAGGAGCTTAATGACATCTTTAACGGCCGTGACCTTGCCGCGTTACTCGCGCACCTAGTTAAGATTCATAGCGATATTCGCCATTCCAGACTCTTTATCGCCCTGCATATGCACGCGGGTGATGGCAATGTTCACACCAATATTCCGGTTCATTCCAGCAATTACCAAATGATCCACGAGGCAGAACAGGTTGTTGAGCGGGTGATGAAGCTTTCACTCGAGCTTGATGGTGTTATTTCTGGCGAGCACGGGATTGGGTTGACAAAAATTCACTTCCTTGATCGGGATAAAGTAAACGCTTTTGTCGATTACAAAGGGAAAGTTGATCCGAAAGGCCACTTTAACCGTGGGAAACTGATGCCCGGTTCTGGCTTGCAAAATGCCTACACCCCTTCACTGCAATTGGTTCAGCAAGAGGCGCTGATCCTTGAAGAAAGTGAATTGGGCGCGCTCAACGATGATATTAAACATTGTCTCCGTTGCGGTAAATGTAAACCGGTCTGTCAGACGCATATTCCTCGTGCGAATATGCTCTACTCACCACGCAATAAAATTCTCGCAACCGGTCAGGTGCTTGAAGCTTTTCTTTATGAGGAGCAAACCCGCCGTGGTATCTCACTCCACCATTTTGATGCGATGAACGATGTGGCTGCCCACTGTACCACCTGTCACAAGTGCGAATCGCCGTGTCCCGTTAATATCGATTTTGGCGATGTTTCGATCCGTATGCGCAAAATCCTTACTGATATGGGGCAGAAGAAATTCAATATCGGTAGTGCCGTGGCGATGATGTTCCTCAACACAAATGATCCCCTTGCAATTCGTCTGTTAAGAAAGCTAATGATCGACTGGGGGACTCAGGCGCAAACGCTTGCCTATAAAGCAGCCAGTAAAATGAAACTTCTCGGTAAACCGGGAGATATTCCAGCCAGCACAACGGGTGGGACACCAATTAAAGAGCAGGTGATTCACTTTATTCGTAAGCCGCTGGATCTTAAATTAGTCTCACAAACAACACGTGGACAGCTCGGGCTGGAAGATAAAAACATTATCCCCATCATCCGTGATCCACAAAAGGCGAGTGATGACTCAGATTCTGTTTTTTACTTCCCGGGTTGTGGCTCAGAGCGGTTATTTAGCCAGGTAGGTCTGGCTACCATCGCGATGCTTTACGAGACAGGCGCGCAAACTGTTCTGCCACCGGGCTATCTCTGTTGTGGTTATCCGCAAACTTCTGCAGGGCTTCACGCGAAAGGTAAGCAGATCACGACTGAAAATCGTACACTTTTCCACCGTGTCGCCACGACGCTTAACTACATGGATATTAAAACCGTGATTGTTTCGTGTGGAACCTGCATGGATCAGTTAATGAAATACCAGTTCGATAAGATATTCCCCGGTTGCCGATTGCTTGATATCCATGAATATTTACTGGAAAAAGGGGTTGCGGTTGAGAACCTTGCCGGCACGCAATATCTCTACCACGAGCCTTGCCACAAGCCGATGAAGCAATACGATGGCCCGACTGTGGCGAGTAAGTTAATTGGTTCAGAGGTGCTGCTGTCTGATCGTTGCTGTAGTGAATCCGGCACATTGGCCACCGCCCGCCCTGATATCGCCAATCAACTCCGTTTTCGTAAAGAAGAAGAGATCAAGAAAGGAATTAAGCAGTTAACTGGCTCGGAAAAAGCAGTTGATGGGAACGTTAAAATGCTCACCTCTTGCCCCGCTTGCCAGCAAGGCCTCTACCGCTACGGTGAAGAGACCGGGCTTGAGACAGACTATATTGTCGTCGAAATGGCCAACAAGTTGCTTGGAGAGGGCTGGCAGCAACAGTTTATCGACAAAGCTAAAAAAGGCGGTATTGAGCAGGTTCTTTTGTAGAGACCGCAGGTGTGGGTAGCTATTTATTCCCTCGACGGTTTACAAAAGCGGCGGCGAGAAGCGCTCTGCTGAGAGTTCTGGTTATTCCATCATAAAAACGACTGCCATCGCGTGTACGGGATTCAGGCTCTCATTACCGTAACTATGCGGCAGGTGGCCATGAAAATAGATTAAGTTGCCGGCTTTTACCTCGTACTTCTGGCCCTCAACTTCCACTGTTGCTGTTCCCTGATGGCAAAGAAATAGCTCATGACTCCCTTCTGGATGCGGTACCCCTTTTGTATAACAGCCCGGCATCATACTGACGTCGTTAATCTGCAGGTTAGGTGTGCTTATGGGGCTGGTGCGCGTACTCGAAAATTTCCCGTCATCTTGTTGCATCACCGGCATATCTTTCCGGTCAACTTCGGTGACGTTGGGTGATTGGCGCCGAGTAATCAGGTCGTCAACCGTAACCCCCAATGCTCTGGCCACTTTAACAACGACTGAGATACTGGGGTTGCTGTTTGCCCCTTCCATATTTGCCAGGGTGGCGCGCGGTATCTCTGCGCGCTTCGCGAGCGCTGTTTGGGTTAGTTTATGCTGCGCCCTTAAACGGCGAATACCTTCACCAATCGGATTATCCACTTAAATGACCTCTATAAAGATGCGTTTACCCGTCAGCATACTGACAAGCAAGCCGCTTATTTCTAATATAATAACAATTTGACGATAAATTATCACTTTTGACGTGAATGGTCTAGACAAAGCTAATATATTGTATAAAATTACAAGATATCATCATCTTTTTAACTAAACCGGAGATTCAATATGAACGTAGATCAACATTTAAAAGTCGCTCAGTGGCACATGGAACAGGCTAGATTGCATGCAACAAGCGAACACGCTTGTGGTTGCCCTGTTAACGATCATGATCAGAAAGCGATCGATGCTGTAGAAGCAGGCATGATTGAAGAAGAAAAAAGTTGTTCAGTACCATCTAAGTAAGCAGGTACGAGCACCTATTCCTAACTGAGTACGGCCATAGGTTTTTAGGTCAAAGTTTAGAGGGAATCAGGCAATAAAAAAGGAGACCTTAATGGTCTCCTTTTTTATTGCTATTTTTTTTGTTGCAGGCTTAACGTTCGCCCTCAGGAACATAATCACGCATTGCCGCACCTGTGTATAACTGACGTGGACGACCAATTTTCAGGTTTGGGTCTTCCATCATTTCTAGCCAGTGTGATACCCAGCCAGATGTGCGCGCTAAAGAAAACATTACGGTAAACATGCCTTCTGGAATACCCAGGGCTTTGTAGATTAAACCGGAGTAAAAGTCGACATTTGGATAAAGTTTGCGCTCTACAAAGTACTCGTCTGCCAGGGCCGCTTCCTCAAGTTTGAGCGCCAGTTCAAAAAGTGGATGATCCCCTTCAACGAGGCTATCCAGTACTTCGTAGCACATTTCGCGGATAATTTTAGCGCGAGGGTCAAAATTACGGTAAACACGATGTCCAAATCCCATCAGTTTGAAAGGATCATTTTTATCTTTAGCTTTGGCGATAAACTTTGGAATATTTTCTACCGAGCCGATCTCATCTAGCATGACAAGAACAGCTTCGTTCGCGCCGCCATGCGCGGGCCCCCAAAGTGCTGCGTTACCCGCCGCGACACAGGCAAAAGGATTTGCACCGGTGCTACCCGTCAGTCTTACCGTAGAAGTGCTGGCATTTTGTTCGTGGTCAGCATGAAGGATGAATAGCAATTCCAGTGCTTTAACCGAAACAGGGTTAATTTTGTACTCCTCAGCTGGCACAGAAAACATCATATTTAAGAAGTTTTCACAGTAGCTAAGGTCGTTACGCGGATAAACAACTGGCTGGCCAATCGAATGCTTGTAGCAAGCGGCTGCAATCGTTGGAATTTTTGCGATCATTCTGTGTGCAGAAAGGCGGCGATGCTTGTCATCGTGCATATCAAGCGCTTCATGGTAGAAAGCCGAAAGAGAAGCAACAACACCCGTCATCATGGCCATCGGATGCGCATCATGATAAAAGCCATTAAAAAAAGACTTCAATGATTCGTTGATCATTGAGAGACTTTTAATTTCTGTATCAAAGCTTTCAAATTCAGCTTTTGTTGGCAGCTCCCCATTTAGCAGCAGATAAGCCACTTCGAGATAGTTGCTTTTTTCTGCCAACTGATCAATCGGATAACCACGATAGAGGAGAATTCCTTTCCCGCCATCAATGAAGGTAATGTCGCTTTTGCAGCTTGCTGTTGAAACAAAGCCTGGATCAAATGTGAAGTAACCAAGATCCTTTGGCAGGCTACTTATGTCAACCGTTGGGTTTCCATGAACGCCTCGTAAAATCGGGAACTCAGTTGTTTTTCCAGTAGAATTGTCCGTTACAGAAAGTGTATCTTTTGACATGTATCACCCCTAAATTATGCTTTTTTACGTCAAGGTTAGCGTCAGCAATCTAGCCCCATAACGAAGGGCTAAATATACTCGGCTAAATTAACGGAAAGGTTGCAGTTAGACTGCGGCTAAAAAATGGCCTAATTCTGGTCGGCTGCTAGCCTTTTTTCGCGTATTTCTTACGGAACTTGTCAACACGGCCTGCCGTATCAACAATTTTTTGTTTACCCGTGTAGAACGGATGGCACTCAGAACAAACTTCAACGCTTAAATCTTTACCCAACGTTGAACCGGTTTCAAAACTATTACCACAACCACATGTAACTGTGATTGCCTTATATTCAGGGTGAATTTCTTCTCTCATTTCTCTGTGACTCACAAACTTGATAAGTAGATCTTTTAGCAAACAAGCTAAACGGAACCGGAAATTTTACATAAATAGGCAGGGTTTCGCAAGGTACTGGTTCTGCTTAGGTTAACAATTGCATGGGCAACCAAAATCAGAAGTACATTCTTTTGTTCGAAATTTATATTTCCTCTTTACGAATAAACGGGGTATGAAATGGGGGTAAGAATGAGTCATAACGAATTTGACAGGTTGCCGATTATTCAATGTGCTGCTTCATTAACAGACTAAATTATAAGGCAATCTGGATTTAACTAGCTATCGGTAATCGCCATGTTAATGGTCTTTTTCCTGGGCAACACTTTGAGCTGGAGTTGTAAAGCCTGTGCGGCAATTGTCTTGTATTGTAAAAACGAGGGATAATCGGGCCTTTTATCGACCTCAACCTTATGAAGATGAAACAGATTTCTCCCGTATCGTTACAAGAGTGGCTCGAGGATGAAAGCCGGCCAAACCCCGTTTTGCTGGATGTTCGTGAGACCACCGAGTATCAGATTTGCAAGATCGAGGGGAGTCTATTGATGCCGATGCATTTGATTCCATTGAGAATAGCTGAGTTATCCAGCGAGGCCGAGATCATCACGATTTGTCATCATGGCATGCGTAGTGGGCAGGTTGCCCAATATCTTATCCAAAATGGTTTTGATAACATACTGAACCTTCAAGGGGGTGTTGATTATTGGGCTCTAACGGTTGATAAGTCGATGCGAAGGTATTAATGGAACCGCTAAAAGATTATTGCACTCGCAACTATAGCGTTATAAATCGACTCAAAATGCTCCGTTACCCATGTAAAGTCCATGTGCTCGAAAGTTCCCCGGGTGCGCCAGGGTTATGGCCTGCTTTTGCTTCATTCATGGTGTTTTTCAGAGATTCCAAATGATTTCGGTTATTCAGAGGGTCGCTTCGGCAGAAGTTATTGTGGGCGGAGAGTCGATTGGCAAGATTGAACGTGG
>QNFJ01000081.1 GCA_003646305.1 Gammaproteobacteria bacterium
CTTAAACTGCCAATGAGTTTTTTGATGCGACCCGGACGCCACGCCCAAACAGTTGGGCTGACATAGTGAACCGTTGGAATTTTGGCCTGAAAAAGTTTCCTCTCAAGTGCCAGATTAAAATCTGGCGCATCAACACCAATAAAAATATCGGGTGGATTCTGGATAAAATGGTTAAAGAGATTTTTCCTGATCGATAAAAGCTCAGGTAGATGGCGTAGCACTTCAAACAGACCGAACACCGACAACCGCTCTAAGGGCCACAATGCTTTACAACCTTCGGCTTTCATTAAAGGGCCTGCAATACCTTCAAATTGAGCATCAGGATGAAGCTTCTTGATCTGTTTAATCAAACCCGCAGCCAGTACATCACCTGAGGGTTCTCCAGCAACAATACCTATACGAAGCATAGTAAGTAACCCACACCCAACAAAAGCCTGTTTACAACCGCTTAGCGCAAAATACTACGGTCTGATTTGGCTATAAAATCAATAATTTCCTGAATAGATCCATCACCCCTGGAGCTTGCCTCCAACTGCTGAATCGCATCATTTAACAACAGCCCAGATTTATAAATGACTTTATAGGCATTGCGAATACGTGAAATCTCTTCACTCTCATAACCCCGCCTTTTTAAACCTTCACTATTGATACTATATGGCCTAGTGGGTAAACCGCCAACCATAACAAATGGGAGAATATCTTTGGTAATTTGGCTCGCCATCGCTGCAAACGCGTGTTGGCCAATTTTGCAGAACTGATGGACTAATGTAAAACCACCTAGAATGACCTGATCGCCAATTTCCACATGCCCAGCCAAAGAGGCCGAGTTGGACATGATAACCCCGTTCCCGATCAGGCAGTCATGGGCAACATGCGTGTAAGCCATAAAAAGGTTATCGTCACCTATTTTCGTCAAACCTTTGTCTTGAATGGTCCCTCTATGAATCGTGCAAGACTCACGAAAGACATTATTATTCCCAATCAAGAGTTCGGTTGGCTCTCCTGCATACTTTTTATCCTGAGGCGCTTCACCGATCGAGGAAAATTGAAAGAAACGGTTATTCTCACCAATTGTTGTCGGGCCAGAAATAACAACATGAGGGCCAATAACCGTACCCGCACCAATCTTTACATCTGAACCAATAATTGAGAAGGGCCCGACAGAAACATCTTCTGCCAACTCTGCCCCTTTATCAATAACGGCGCGAGGATCGATCAAACACCCTCTCCAGGTGATGCACACATGATCTCAACCGTTGCAACAACCTTATCATCGACCCGAGCCGTGCAGGCAAAACTCCAGATATTCCTGCGTTCTTTAATCTTAATCGCCTCAAGCATAAGCTGGTCACCCGGTGTGACAGGCTTTCTAAAGCGTGCTTTGTTGATTCCGACAAGATAATAGGTATTTCCCTTACCCGTTTTCTCTGGCTCACTTTTCATCGCTAACAACCCAGTTGCCTGGGCTAATGCCTCAATAATCAAAACTCCCGGCATAATTGATTGCCCCGGGAAATGACCCTGAAAAAAAGGTTCGTTATAAGTGACATTTTTAAGCGCAACAAGCCGCTCATTTTTTTCAAATTCAACAACACGATCTACCAAAAGAAATGGAAACCGGTGTATCAAATATTCTTGTATCTCTTCTATATCCACTTATTTATCCTAAATATGCACTAATTTTTAGACCCGATTTCAATCTCTTTTTCGGCTTTCTTTAACCGCTTGGCCATCTCATCCAGTTGCTTAAATCGAATAGCACTCTTATGCCAGTCCCTATTTGTTTGCAAAGGTGTTCCAGATGAATAAACTCCTGCCTCTCTGACCGACTTGGTAACCATCGATCTACCCGTTATATGAACATTATCAGCAACTTTCAGGTGGCCATTGATGACAGTAGCACCACCGATAGTGCAATTTTTGCCGATCTCCGTACTTCCCGCAATTCCCACACAGCCGGCTATTGCAGTATTTTCTCCAATTCTGACATTGTGTCCAATCTGGATCTGATTATCGAGCTTCACCCCATCAAAAATAACTGTATCCTCAATGGCTCCTCGATCGATAGTGGTATTCGCGCCCACCTCAACATCATTGCCCAGTATAACGCGACCTATTTGAGGAATCTTAATCCATTTATCACCGTCTGGAGCGAGTCCAAAACCATCTGATCCAATCACTGCACCCGAATAAAGAATCACCCTCTCACCGAGAATCGATCGATCGTAAATGGTGGCATTCGCATGAATTTTAGAATCTTTAGCAATTTCGACATTATCACCAACCACACAACCGGCACCAATTTCGACACCTGCCTCTAATACCGTTTTCTCTCCAATGACTGCATTCGGGCCAACATAACAGCTATCGTCAATAACTGCTGATTCTGCAACCACTGCTGATGGAGCTACTCCACGACGGTCGGGGTCTGGATAAAGTACCTGCGCAATTTTTGCGTATCCCAGATAGGGATTATCGACGATGAGGCAGTTCACAGAGCATGACTCTGAATCATCTTTTTTAAGAATCACCGCCGAAGCTGCTGTATTTTGCAATTCAGAGCGATATTTTGAACCTGTCAAAAATGAGATAGCACCACTTGTGGCACTATCAAGTGCCTCAACTCGGTTAATTAGACAGTCTCCATCACCCTTAAATTCTGCCCCAATAAGCTCTGCTAAATATTGAAGTCGTTGTTCAATTGCCAATGCAGGCTCCGATTATTTCGACCGATACATCTTGGCGAGTTGATCCTGAACCTTTTTGGTCACATCAACAGAACTACTGGCGTAGACGACACCTTCTGTAAGAAGTAAATCAAATTTTTCTTTCTTTGCAAGGCGTTTAATCGCCTCATAAACCTTTTTCTGTAACTTACCCAACTCTTCATTTCTGCGAATATTAAAATCTTCGCGGAATTCATTTTGAGTCCGTTTGATATCCCGTGATTTTGAAAGAATATCCCTTTCCAGTTTAAGCTTCTCATCACCACTCATCACAGCAGCATCTCTTTGTAATTTATCCTGTAATTTTTTGATTTTTTTCTTTTCTGCTAAAAGACGTTTATCGCGTGGCATGAACTCTTTTTCCAGATCTTTTTTAGCTTTTTCAGCCTGAGGCGCTTTTTCAAGCACTCTGGGAACATTAACGAATCCAATTTTAATGCTGGCCGCATTAGCATTCGATAGCAAAAAAAGGGTAAAAACAAGCAACACCAAAGAATTTTTAATCATCTTTCCATCTCTATTTAAATTTTGAAAACCGCCATTTATTCTACCAAACAAACTAGAACCCCCCTCCAAAAGAAAACTGGAACTGCTGGATTTCGTCTTCGGGTTGATTATTGATTGGTTGAGCAATACTAAATGATAACGCACCAAAGGGTGACAACCATTTTGCGGACAACCCTACCGAATAACGAAGCTCTTCCATTTCAAATTCACCATCAGCAAAAACATTACCAACATCAAAAAACGCACTTAACCTAATCGACTGAGTGTCTTCGATAAAAGGTACGGGAAAAATCACTTCTGCATTTCCTATAACTTTTGTACTCCCACCAAATGCGTCACCATTCGAATCTACGGGTCCAAGCGTATGATCCTCATAACCGCGTACTGATTTCGTTCCACCCGCATAATAGTGCTCGAAAAAAGGCAACGCATCCGTATCTCCGTAACCATCTCCGTGCGCGAGATCAGCATTTATCATAAATGTCAGCGACTCTGTCCAGTAAAAGTAATTCTGCTGCCGATAGCTCAGCTTATAATACTCTAGATCACTCATTGGCACCGTAACTAATAGAGAAAGTCTTTTCAACCCACCTTGTGTCGCAAAAACCGCACGGTTTCGAGTGTCGTGCGCCCAGCCGACTGTCGCCTGAACAACGGCGTAGTTATCTCCATTTTCCTCAACAAAATCATGTACCTCGTCCGAACTAAATTCGGATGTGTACATCGTTGTATCCAGAAAATCAAAATTAAGCCTCAAAGTATCAAATTCTCCCAAGGGAATTCCATAATTAACACCAAACCCCCAGCGATCTGCAGAGAAATTAGAGACATTAAGGTCTTCAGTATTGACCTGGCGAACTCTAATATCAAAACCTCGACTAATCCCATCAACTGTATGATAGGGATTTAAATAACCGAAATTATAAATCTGATTCGATTCACTTTTATTCAGCGCAAAGCTCACTCTTTTACCCGTACCTAACACATTATTCTGCGTCACACTGGCATTGAATATGATGCCTTGAGACTGTGAGAAACCAACGCCTCCCATCAAATTTCCGGATGCCTTTTCCTCAACACTATACTGAACATCTATCTGGTCATTTGTTCCTGGTACTGCCGGCGTTTCAACATTGACCTGTTCAAAATACCCCAACCTGTTCAGCCTTAATTTTGAAAGTTCTATTAGTGCTGTCGATGCTACAGCAGACTCCATCTGCCGCATCTCTCTTCGAATCACTTCATCACGTGTCCGGGTGTTTCCTAGCATATTGATTCTGCGGACATAAACACGCTTTCCCGGGTCAACATAAAAAGTCATATCAACTGTTTTATTCTCTTCGTTAATCTCGGGAACCATATTGACATTTGCAAAGACAAAACCCTCAACACCCAACCTGGCTGTCAATGCCTTCGACGTTTCAGTTGCTTCTCTACGAGAAAAAATATCACCCGGAGAAACTCTAACAAGCGGGAAAAGCTCATCAGGATTGACAATCAAATCTCCAGTTAACTTGACCTTATCAAGCATAAACCGGTCACCTTCCGTTACATTGATGGTGATATAAATTTCTTTCTTATCCGGCGTAATTGAAACTTGAGTAGAATCAACTAAAAAATTTATATACCCCCTATTCAGGTAAAACGATCTTAGTCGCTCGAGATCTGCAGACAGTTTTTGTTTAGAATACTGGTCATCCTTGGTGTAAAAAGAGGCTATATTAGGAGTGCTCTGTTCAAACTCTTTCAGCAGCCTTTCATCATCAAAAGTTTCATTTCCTACTATATTGATTTGTTTGATCTTAGCGACCCGGCCCTCGCTGATATCCACTAAAATCGAGACTCTATTCCTGGGTAGCGGTGTAACTTCTGTCTCAATTTTCAGCCCGTATTTACCGTGACTGAAATACTGGCGTCGTAGTTCCTGCTGGACCTTATCAAATAATTGCTGATTAAACACACGACCTTCTGCAAGACCAATACCCTTCAGTCCCTTGAGAAGATCCTCTGTACTAAGGTCTTTATTCCCTTTGATCTCGATGCTAAAAATGGCCGGTCGCTCGACAACATGGACAACTAAATGAGTGCCCTGTTGCTCCATCCGTACATCCTTGAAAAAACCGGTTTTAAAGAGCGTTCGAATCGCTTCGGCTGATCTCTTCTGATCAATTCTGTCACCGACCTTTATGGGAAGGTAATTAAAAACGGTCCCTGCCGAAATTCTCTGTAGTCCTTCCACTTTAATTTCGCTAACAACAAACGAAGCTTCTCCCAAAGCTAATCGGCAGAAACAGAGCGCAAAAATAAGCAAAAAAAACGTTTTTTTTATCATTAACCTGACGGGATACCAAGAGGCCTAAATTTAGACTGAATTCCTACTAAAGAGCGGCGAATTATAGATGGTTAGCCTTCTTGCCTCAATAGAAAACTGTTTCTCTGGAGCATGAAGCATACGTAACTTCCAAAAAAAGTAATGGGCGTTAAAAGTAGACAGTTCTCATAGACTAAAAAAGCTGTTCTCCACGAGAATCTCGGCGTTCTTTTCTCCTTTTGAACTTATACAATTTTTTCCGTAAGATAACTGTTCTATTACGGGCAGCGCTCCGCCCCAGACTCTACTTAGGATGTTGTCAATGAATATAAAATTTCTGCCCGCTTTGATCGTGACCTGTCTCTCTGGAGCTACTTTTGCTGGCGAATTTACCGGCATTCACCCATTACAAAGTGATCGCTTTACTTTCGGTGCGGGTAGTTATTTTCAAGATGTATCGAGCGATTTTTCTGTTGTTCGACCTGATGGAGGCAAAGGCTCAGTTATTGATAATGACAGCGATCAAAGCACACTGTCGCTATCTGCTATCTGGCGCATTACTGACAAATGGAAGTTACAGGGCGAGTATTTTGATATGGAGTCCTCAAATAACAGAGCGTTTTCTCCATCTATTGGTAATCTTGAGTTTGCCGGCACTATCGATACAGGGGTAAATGCCGATGTTGCCCGTCTTTTCCTTGGTTATAGCTTTTTAAAATCTCAAAACAGTGAAATTGGCGTAGGGGCTGGGCTCCACTATCTCAGCTTGGGCGTCTCTGCAAAAGGCACAGCTTCAGTTAATGGCGCGCCTTTTGCGGGTGTTAGCAAATCGGTTATTGATGACTGGGCGATATTGCCCAACATTGGACTTTATGCAAATTACGCCTTTTCTCCCAAGTGGTTTATTGGTGGGCGAGTCGATTGGTTAGACGCAACTATCGATGTGTACAATGGCTCGATATGGAATGCTGAAGCGATGGTTCAATATCAGATGTTTGATCACATGGGTATAGGAATGGCTTACCGCTATGTGAATTTTGGAGTAGAAAAAAATGATGACTGGCAACTAGATATTGAAACCACAGGGCCAGTACTGTTTGTAACAGGCAATTTTTAATTTCTTCTTTGAAGATATGACGGGAGGAATTAAACCTGATTTATCCAGAGCATTCTAATCCCATTCCACTGATTAGAATCTAAGAATGAAGAGTAAGCGCTAAATGTGTCTTGTCGTCTTTTCATGGAAAACTGACTCAAAAAACAGGCTCACTCTTCTGGCCAACCGGGATGAGTTCTTTGAACGACCAACAGAGTCGGCCTGTTTCCGTGGGAATACCCTTTCCGGCAAGGATCTTCAATGTGGTGGAACTTGGTTAGGCGTTTCTAGACAGGGTAAAGTTGCCGTTATTACCAATTTTCGAGATCCACCGGCTCACCGAGCTTCGGCGAAATCGCGCGGATTATTGGTCTCTGATTTTCTGGATTCAAGCTGCTCCGCGAAAGACTTTGCTGCTCAAATATCTTCCCATAGGGCGCGTTATAACCCCTTTAATCTTTTACTTTATGATGGCCAGGTGCTCATTTCGTATTCTAGCCAGACAGACACCTTTGCAGAAGTGGCACCTGGCACTCACGCTTTAAGCAATCATCATTTAGATAGCGACTGGCCCAAAGTGAAGCGCGTAAAAAAACTGTTTAGCCACCTGCTAAACAGAGATAAGCTCCATTACCCTGAAGATTACTTAAACGTCATGGAAGACCCGAAACAGGCAGAAGATAGCGAGCTTCCAGAAACGGGGGTTAGCCTTGAATGGGAGCAGCGCTTATCACCCATCTTCATCAAAAGTGCTGAATATGGCACGCGCTCAACCTCTCTATTACTAATCGACAACCAAAACAGAATACGATTTACAGAGAAGAGTCATTACCCAGACAGAAAGAGCCTGATTACCTGTGATGAGACTTTTATAGTCCCCTAATCAAATCAGATTTAATATCTTCAATATTTTCCAGCCCTACAGAAACTCTAATCAGACTATCTTTGATTCCAGCAGCCTCTCTTTCTTCCGCGGATAGTTTGCTGTGCGTCGTCGTTGCGGGGTGCGTAATGGTTGTCTTAGTATCGCCAAGGTTTGCTGTAATCGATAGCAGTTGGGTAGAATCAATCAAATGCCAGGCAGCCTCTTTCCCGCCCTCGATCTCAAAACTTAAAACGCCACCCGCCCCTTTTTGTTGTCGGGCAGCAAGCTCAAATTGCGGATGCGATCTAAGGCCCGGATAGTAGACTTTCTTGACCCTGGGCTGTGCCTCAAGCCAATTTGCCAGAGCAGTGGCATTTTCACAGTGTGCTTTCATTCTTAGAGAGAGCGTCTCCAGACCATTTAGAAAAACCCAGGCATTAAATGGACTCATAGAGGGACCGCAGGTTTTCATAAAGGGAAGAATATTTTCCTCAAGAAGCGCCTTTTTGCCAACAACAGCGCCACCGATACAACGCCCCTGACCATCAATATATTTTGTCGCCGAGTGAACAATAATGTCGGCACCAAGTGCTAATGGCTGTTGTAACACAGGGGTGCAAAAAACATTATCGACGACAAGCAGGCAGCCATTATCGTGCGCTAATTTTGCCAAACAGGAAATATCTGCAATTTCAGTCAGAGGGTTGGAGGGTGTCTCAAGAAAAAACAGTTTCGTTTCGGGACGAATGGCTGCTTCCCACTCTGCTTGATTCGTCAATGAAACAAAGGTTGTCTCAACGCTGAAACGACTCAGAAAGTTTTTAAACAGTAGCGTTGTATTACCAAAAACCGCTTGTGAACAAACCACATGATCACCGGCACTAAGCAGGGTATAGGCAATACTGGCGATGGCTGCCATTCCAGATGCGCTTGCAATACAGCGCTCCCCTCCTTCTAGGAGAGCAAGCCTCTCTTCAAATGCGCGAACAGTTGGGTTCGAAAAGCGAGAATAGATATTCCCAGCCTCTTTCCCTGAAAAACGGGCGGCTGCTTCCGCAGCACTGCTAAAAATATAGCTCGATGTCAGAAAGAGCGGATCGCTATGCTCTTGCTCCGCAGTTCGTGACTGTCCAGCTCTAATAGATTGTGTCTCGGGAAGGTAGCTCTCCCAGTCGGATTCTTTCATC